>NZ_LHSJ01000070.1:0-26344 GCF_001270295.1 Achromobacter sp. DMS1
TTTCGGGCTGGCTGGAAAGCCGCGCCAGGCCTAGCTTTCCGAGTTGGGTCACCTTAAAGAATACCGGCCCATGCCGCCGGTATTCTTACCCCCTCTCCCCTACTGATTTATGCACCCGAATGGGTGCGCATTACACTCCGCTCATTATGCGATGCGCAATGCGCATTTCGCAATACCCTCTCCAGGAGCACAACGAGCGACGTTCAGACGCCCCTGCCATGCCTGCGAAACATAGCGGCCCTTTTCGCAAACGCCTCCCATCAGAGAGCGCCCCCACCCGCTGCTCGGCGCCACAAGCCCTGAATCCATTAACACACTCAAATCAGGGAGATATTTCATGCATGGTCAGCACCAAGCTGGTTCCCTACCTTCTCGCGTCTATGAAAGGCACGGGGTAAGAATCTATTCCATCGGCTACAAACGCCCCAATGGCACATGGGCCTTTCGCCTAAGCTGCCACATTTCCGACCAGGAAGAAATCGCTGCACTTCGGGAGGAAGCAATACATCGAGCTACAGGGGATCAACAAGACTGCCTACACAGCAAAACGTTCTCTGCCGTTGCCAAGCACTGGCTCAACTGGCAAAAGACCCTGCCACCGGACTCAGCAGAAAAACGGGCCGATAGCACATTGACAGAAAACGAAAGGGAGGTAGCGCAACTCATTCGGGCCTTTGGCAGAAGAAGAGTCACAGCGCTGACCAAGGTTGACGCGTACACCTATCTGCGCGACGCTCAAAGCAAGGGTCGCTCCGCGAAGGGCAACAAAGAAATCGCATTGGCTAGACTCATCCTTGAGTATGCCGTCACGCTTGGCATCCTGATCAACAACCCGTTCGACCGGGTGAAGAAGTCAAAAACCAAACGTACCGCGCGTTTGGTGACGGACATTGAGATGGATCTGGCGGTCAGAGCTGGCCGACAGATGGGCGGGCAATACCTGGTGGTTGCCTTGGCATTGAAGACGGCTTGGCTATGCCTACGCCGCTCTGTTGAAGTCCGAGCGCTCCAGGTGCAGCAAATCAACGAGCAAGGCATCTCCTGGAAGGCGGGGCGACGACTCCGAAAACCGCGCGCTCCACCAGCGCCATCGGCACCGACGCGCCCGCGCGCCCGCCAGCCAGGTTCGGGCCAGATCTCGCGCTCGATCAGCAATCCGCAGCGCGGCGCGTGCGTCTCGAAAAAACCGCGCACCGCACCGGGAAAGTCATACGGCAGCCAGGCCTGGCGCAGCTGCCCGCTGGCAATGGCGTCGGCATACAGCCGTCCGCCCTCCGCGCGGCCCGTGGCCGTCATGTGCGTCAGCAGCACCGGCAGCCCCCGGTCGAGCAGCGCCCGCCACCAGCGCGCAGCGCGCGCGTATCGCCCAGGCTGACTGCGTGCACCCACACCGGCCGCGACTGTGCGGGGCCATCCGAAGCGGGCGCCCGCCCGAAGCGCTCGGCGGAGAAAACACCCACTCCCGCCCGCCCGGCGCGCGCGGCGCGCCATCCACAGCCACAACAAAGGAGAGAGTGCGCGCAGCGCCAGGGTATAGACGGCGCGGTTCATATCGTCAGCGCGCCGCCAGCGCCTGCTCCACCGCCGCCATCACCACTTCGCGCGACGGCGACGCGCCGCGGTCGCCCAGGCTGGCGGTGTAATTGGAACCCACCAGGGCGGCGGCGCACGGGCGTGGAAGCCCCGGTAAATACCGATGGGTCGGACGGCCCAGCGCGGCCGAAAGATGCGTCAGCCCGCTGTCCAGGCCCACCATGAGCCGGGAGCCGGCCAGGAGCCGCGCCACCTCGGTCAGGCTCATGCGGGGCATGACCTCCGCCAGCGCCGCGCCGGCGATCAGCAGGCGCGCGCGCTGGGCTTCCTGCTCGTTGCCCGCCAGCAGCTTGAGCGTGCAGCCGGCTTCCTGCAGGCGACGAAACACCGCCCGCCAGTCTTCTTCCGGCCAGAGCTTGTCGTCGCGGCTGGCCGACGGCATGATCACCGCATAGCCCTTGTCGGCCTCCAGATGGTGCAGCCGCCCTTCGGTTCCCGCCGCCTCGGCCTCGCGGGCCTCGGCCACCTCGCGCGCAAACGCCTGCAAGCCGAAATCGGGCAGCCCGGCGTACTGATAGCCGAACGTCAGCCCCGCCAACTTGCGTTGCCGGATCACCGCCGGCTGCCAGAACTCCACCCGGTGCCGCACGTTGTAGAACAGCGACGCCAGCGGCTCGCGCGCCGACCGCCAGTCCAGCCCGTGCCGCACCCCGCGCGCCTGGCGCACCAGCCAGGCGGACTTCAGCAGGGCCTGCATGTCGAGGATGATGTCGTAGCGCTTGGCCTGCAGTTGCTCGCGCAACGCGCGGCGTTCCGCCCGCACCCCGGCCGACCACCAGGCCTTGCGCCAGCGGCGGTGGGCCACCTTGATGATGCCGCTCACCGCCGGATGCCAGGAAGGAATCTCCGCAAACGCTTCCTCGACCACCCAATCGATTTCGGCATCCGGCACATGCCTGGCGATATCGGTGATCGCGGGCAACATGTGGACGAGATCGCCCAGGGAGGAGGTGCGAACGATGAGGATACGGGTGGGCATAGACAGGAAATGGCGTCCGGCGACGGCTCGCCGGACGCGTGCGGTTCAATGCAGTCCGCAATGTACAACAACTTGCGGCGCATTCTGCCGCGGCGGCGCAACTTTGCCGGACGCCGCGCCGACGATCCCGGCTGCGCTATCTGCGGCGCCGTTTGCACTTGACGATCATCCACTTGGGCATGCGAAACAGCACCAGGCGACGATACAGATAGATGTACGTGGCCGAAAACGCCAGGGTACAGAACATGAGCACGTAAGGACGCTGCCAGAACAGCACGGCCGGAATCACCGCCAGCGAAGACAGCAGCCAGAGATAGGGCGAGGTCATCGAATTGCGCTGGGTCTTGTGCCGCATTTCCCGCGAGCCTATGGCCCAACGCACCACCCGCTTGTAGATCAGCATGTGCAGATGGACGCCGTCCGGCGCGCCCGGAGAACGGCCGCGCAGCCATCGCTTGCGATAAATCGAGAACAGCGTTTCAAAGACGGGGTAGATGCAAAGCAGAAGGGGAAACCAGGCCGATACCTCGGGATGCCGCGCCAGCATGAGCACCGACAGTTCTCCGATGACGAAGCCCAGAAAATAGGCGCCGCCGTCTCCGAGGAAAATATGGCCATGCGGATAATTCCACACCAGAAACCCGATAACCCCGCCCAGCGTGCTGAGCGCGACGATGAGCAGCAGCCGGTCGCCCAGATAAAAAGACACGTAGGCAAAGCCCGCCAAAATCATCGCGGACACCACCGCTGCGAGCCCGTTGTAGCCGTCGATAATATTTATCGCATTCGCCGCCCCGCCGATAGCGATCGCGGTAAATACCAGCGAAACCACCCCGAACTGCAAGAACCAGTCGAGCCCGATAATATCCACCCGCGTGACGGCGGCCCCCACGAGATAATAGGCGGCCACGCCGGACGCCATGGCCAGGCCCAGCCGGATCAATACGCGCACATGCTTGGTCAGGTCTTCCGCAAACCCGCCGAGAAACGCCGGCATCGCCGACGCCAGCAGCAGGATCATGTCGGGCAGGATGTCCGGCTCGCGCACCGCCACGATGGCGCACGTGCAGCAGTTTGCGACGATCAGCGACAATCCGCCTATGCGCGGCACTGGCCGCGCGTGGTACTTTTGCACACCATGCAGGTCGTTGTCTGCGGTCAGTCCATCGTGCCAGGACCGGTACCGTACGATGAGCAGCGTAAAAACCAGCGAGACGAGAAAAGCCGCCAGGACATACAGCATAAAATGCGCCAGATCGAAGATTTGCCGGAATTGTACCGTCGGGGCGACAGCGGCAACATGCTTATTTAGGATGATCTACAAGAGTTTTAAAGACGCTTCAAAAGGAAAAAAGAGACTTATTCTGTTTATTCCGATATGCCCGCGCGGCGGCCGCTCCGTTTTTCCGATGGACGGCCGGCCCGCTTCGGCCGTCCCCGCGCCCGGATTCGGTTCCTGGCGATAGCGCCTATTGGCACCAACAGTCACATAAAAAGCATTCATGAAAGGTTTCCAAGGGCCCGAAATCCCGCCCACGCTGGGCAACCTGCCTCAATGGGAGGCGTTTCGCAAGGCAGTGAGCGAGGCGCCGTGTTCCGGCGAGACGCTGCGCATCCTCCGTGCCGCCACGCTCAGTCTCGATCTCAGCGCGCATCCCTATTCCGCCGAGGTGCGGGCAGCCGGCGAAGATCTGCTGCAGGCCAGGGCATTCACGCATGCCCGCGATGCCTTGCTTGCGGGCGAACCCGTCAATCAAACGGAAGACAGGGCAGCCTGGCACACCATGCTGCGCGCGCCGCGGCCGATTCCCGAAGTCGCCCGCGAACAGCAGCGCGTGCGCGAGTTCGTGGCGCAGGCCGACCGCGACGGCCGTTGGCGCACCATCATCCATATCGGCATCGGCGGCAGCGACTGGGGCGTGCGCCTGGCCGTGGACGCCTGCGCGGGCTGCGGCCACAGGCGCGAACTGAAGTTCGTGGCAAACCTCGATGGTCATGCGCTGCAGGTGGCGCTGGCGGGCGTGGATCCCCATTCCGCGCTGGTGGTCGTGACGTCCAAGTCGTTCACCACCACGGAAACGCTGACCAACCTGAAGCGCGTCATGAACTGGCTTTCCGAAGCGGGGGTGGCCGATCCCTGCCGGCAGGTCGTGGCCATCACGGCGCGCCCGGAATCGGCGCGGAAACTCGGCATCGCGGCGGACCACATCTTCCGGTTCTGGGATTGGGTGGGCGGCCGCTATTCGATCTGGTCGGCCGTGGGGCTGCCCGTGGCGTTGACGGTCGGCCATGAGGTCGTGGACGGCATACGCGCCGGCGCCGCCGACATGGACCGGCACTTTGCCCAAGCCGCCCCGGCGGACAACGCGCCGGCCCAACTGGCCCTGGCGGGCCTGGGCAACCGCAGCGTCCGGGGCCTGGGCTCGCTCAGCATTGCCGCCTATGACGCCCGTCTTCAGTACCTTGCTCCCTACCTGCAGCAGCTCGACATGGAATCGCTGGGCAAGTCGGTCGATATGCAGGGGCGGCCCGTCGACGTTCCCACGGGACCCTCCGTATGGGGCATGCCCGGCACCGATGGCCAGCATACGTTCTTCCAGTGGCTGCACCAGGGCAGCGAAGGCGCCGCCGTGGATTTCATTGTCTGCCGCCACGCGGACCACCAGTGGCCGGAAGAGCATGCCATGCTGGTGGCGAACTGCCTGGCGCAACGGCAGACGCTGCTGCGGGGCACCTCGCTGGAGGCGGACCGGGCCGCGCTGCTGGAACAGGGGATGCCTGCGGAAAAGGCCGAATGGCTCGCCAGCCACCGCGTCCACCAGGGCGGCCGTCCCTCCACGCTGATCGTCCTGCCCAAGCTGACCCCGCATGCGCTGGGCGCCCTGCTTGCTCTCTATGAACACAAAGTCTTCGTGCAGGCTCTGATCTGGGGCATCAACCCGTTTGACCAGTGGGGCGTGGAAGCCGGCAAGAAAATGGCGAACGGCATCCTGGCCGAACTTCGGTCGGGCGCCGCGGCCTCCGATCATGATCCCTCCACCCGGCACTGGATTTCGGTCTTTGGCCAAACTCCCTAGATCAGATCCGCGGACCTGGCCAACCCCCTTCGGGCCGGCTCCGCATCCCGGTAGGAATCTCCTTACGGCATTTCCGGCCACCTCCATGGCTGCCGGGGACCGCGGACCGGGCCGGGCCCAAGTTATGATTCAGCACCCCACGGGGCCGGCGTGAAGGCTATTTCCCTGCATCGGAGCCGCAGAGTCCTGCCGCCGATCCACTCCTGTTCGTTCGCATCACCGACCGGCCCGCCTGCCAAACCGGTGACATCCGCCATGCTTCCATTTCTAGACACCGCCATCATCGCCATCGTCGCCCTGGTTCCGCTCCTTGCCATAACCGTCGGCGGCGGCAGCGCCATCTTCTATCTGCTCCTGCTGGCCTGTCTGGCCGCCTGCTGCCTGCGCGAAGGGGGCTGGCGGGCATCGGTGCACTCGCTTCGGCCCTACCGCGGCGTGGTGGCGGCGCTCTTCGTAATGCTGGGGGCCATCGTGATAAGCCAGATCGCCCACGGAAACGTGCATGGCCCCTCGATAGAACGCGGGGCGCGCGTCTCCGTGGCCTTTCCCATTTTCCTGGCCGCCATGCTGGGCATCGACCGACGCCATCTCCAACAGGCTTTGTGGGGCGTCGTGCTTGCCGGGCTGACGGCCGCCGCCATCGTGTTCTGGCTGGCGCTTCCCGCGTTCGTGCGCCCCGATACGCCCCAACACAATGCCGTCACTTACGGCAACCTGATGCTGCTCTTCCTGGTGCTGGCGGCCTACGGCACGGGCTGGCATCTCACCGCCGGGCGGCGCCTCGAATCCGGGTTCAAGATCGCCGCCGCCGCCGTGGTCTTCGCCGCCTTCATTCTCACGCAGACCCGCACCGGCTGGATGGCCATTCCCTTGTTCGTCGTCGTCGGGCTCTGGCTGTTCGCCAAGGTGAAGCATCCCGGCAAGATGTTCGCGGCGCTGGGGGTCGCGTGCGCGCTCCTGGTGGCGCTGGGTTCCACCAACGAAGCGCTGCGCGCCCGCGTCGCCCAGGGCATACAGGAAGCCGAGGCGTGCCAGGGCGCGGGGGCCACGGCTGACACCTCGGTCTGCATCCGCCTTCAGTTGTGGCGCGCCTCGCGCCAGATAATCGAGGAACACCCCCTCTTCGGCCTGGGCAACACGCAGCGCTTCATCCCCGAACTGGAAGCGCGCGTGGCCACGGGCGTGGTGTCGCCCTTCGTGTCGCAGAACTTCGGCGAGCCGCACAATGACATGCTGAACATGCTGACGAGCTATGGCGTGCTGGGCGGCGTGGCGCTGATCCTGCTGTATGGCGCGCCCGCCGTGGTCTTCTTCAGGCGGCTGGGCGCTCGCATCCTCGCGAGGTCCGCGTGGCCGCCGCCATGGGGCTGGCATTGACGCTGGGCTTCGCGGTGTTCGGCCTCACGGAGCTCATGTTCCGCACCATGAAGACGCTGGGCCTCTACGTGATTCTTGCGGCCTGGCTGCTGGCGTTGAGCGACGGCGGCGCGGCCGCGCCGCCTCGCGCGCGGGCGCCTCGATAGTCAAACGCGCGGTTTGGTATCACAATGGGCGCATAAGGCTACTCCGAGGAGACGATCATGCGCATTGCTGATGCTCAATGGATTCCTTCGACCCAGCACCAGACCTGGGACGCCCTGACCGATCCGGCCGTATTGCAGCGCTGTATTCCCGGATGCGTCGCTGTCGAAAAGCGCAGCCCCACGGAATACGCGGTCACGCTCAGGGCCAAAGTGGCCGGGCTCGATACCGACTACGACGGCGAAATCCTCCTCTCCGACGTCGATCCGCCCAATAGCTGCACGCTGGTTTTCGAGGGCAAGGGAAAGGCCGCCTGCCTGGCCATCGGCACGGCCCAGGTCAATCTCAGCGCCAAGGACGAGGGCACGCGCGTAGCCTATACCGTGGCCGGCATGACCGGCGGCAAGCTTGCGGAGTACGGCGAAGGCGTGGTGCTGAAGGCCGGCGAGAAAATCATCGAGAAGTTCTTTGCCGCCTTCATCGATTACATGGCGGCCCAGCCGCGGCTGGCCCCGCCTCCCAAGCCGCCCGAACCTCCCGAACGCGGCCTGGCGAATTCCCGCTGGTCGTGGGTGGTGGTGGTGCTCGTCGTGGCCATTTTCTGGGGCTACCACGCATTTTATAAGTGATTTCCCTAGGGGGCGGATGCTATGCTTGGCGGCATGTCAATGCCGCCTCCGTCCCCTGCCTCCTCATCGACCTCCCACACGCGCAGGGAGCTGCTGATGGCCATGGCCGGCGTGGCGGCCACCGTCGTGCTGGCCGCGTTCGACTCCACGATCGTCACCACCACCCTGCCCCGCGTTGCCGAGGCCCTGAACGGCATGGCGCTCTATGCGTGGGTGGGCACCGGCTACCTGCTGGCCACCGCGGCCTCCATCCTGATTTTCGGCCGGCTCGGCGATATGTTCGGACGCAAGCCGCTGATGCTGATTTCCGTCTCCATCGTGGCGCTGGGCTCCATCGCCTGCGGGCTGGCGCAAACCATGCCGCAACTGATCGCATTCCGCACGCTGCAAGGCATCGGGGGCGGCATGATGATCGCTACGGCTTTTGCCGCCCCCGCGGACCTTTTCCCGGACGCCAAGCGGCGCGTCAAATGGATGGCGCTCGTGTCCGCCGCGTTCGCCATGGCCAGCGGCATCGGCCCCGTGCTCGGCGGCGCGGCCACCCAGGCGCTGGGCTGGCGGGCGGCATTCTTCATTTCGCCCGTCGCGGCGGCCGGTGCGCTCTTCCTGCTGGCGCGCTATTTTCCCCGCATCCGGCCGATACACGACGAAAGCCGCAAGGTCGACTGGGTGGGAGCGATCCTGCTGGTGCTGGCCGTGGGTTGCCCGCTGGCGGCCATCGAGCTGGCATTCGCCGCCGGCGATCACGCGCATCCCATGCTGGGCCTGGCGCTGGCCATCACGGGCTGTGCGGCGATCGCACTGCTCATTCCCATAGAACGCCGCGTGGCCGCACCCATTTTCCCGTTGCGCGTACTGTCCGGACGCGAACCGCAGCTACTCAACGTCGCGGCCATGACGGTCGGCGCCGTGATGTTCATCCTGATCTTCTACAGCCCGCTGCTGCTGCAGCAGGTGCTGGGCTACAGCCCCAGCCAGGCCGGCCTGCTGCTGACGCCGCTGGTGGCGGCCATCTCGGTCGGCAGCATCATCAACGGACGGCTGTTCCCACGGCAGACCGAACCGCAGCGGCTGATGATGTTCGGAGCCGGCCTGCTTGCGGTCGGCTCGCCATGGTCCTGCTCATCTCTCCCGGCACCGGACCCTGGTGGATCCTGCTGGCGTTCTTCGTCAACGGCTGTGCGCTGGGCTTCCTGCTGCCCAACCTGACGCTGTTCATGCAGATGCTCAGCGAGCGCCGGGACGTGGGCGTGGCCTCGGCGCTGGTGCAGACCACGCGCGCCATCGGCAGCGCCGTCGGCACGGCGGTGGTGGGCATTCTCATCTCGCAAAGCAGCGTGCTGGATGGCGTGCGCACCGGACTGGTCCTGTGCATCGGCCTGGCGGTCGCCTGTGCCGTGCTGGCGCATCGCGTCAAAATGAAAAACCTGGCCACGCCCCGCGAGGCCGCCTGAGCGCACATCTCCATGCAACGCCGCGACCTGCTGGACCTTCTGCTGCTGGCCGCCGTCTGGGGCGGCTCTTTTCTCTTCATGCGCGTGGCCGTGCCGGACTTCGGCCCGGTGGCGCTGATCGAGCTGCGCGTGGGCCTGGCGGCGCTGTTCCTGCTGCCCGCCGCGCTGTGGCGGGGCAGGCTGCCCGTCATCGCGCGCCACTGGAAAGCCATTCTGCTGGTGGGCACCTTCAACGCCGCCCTGCCCTTCCTGCTGTATGCCTACGCGGCGCAATCGCTGGGCGCGGGCTTCCTGTCCGTGGCCAACGCGGTAACGCCCGTATGGGGCGCAACGATCGGCTGGCTGTGGCTGAAAGACCGGCTGCCGTGGTCGCGGTCCGTGGGGCTGGTCATTTCGCTGGCGGGCATCGTGGTGCTGGTCTGGGACAAGCTTGATTTCGACGCCGGCGGAACCGGCCCGGCCGTGCTGGCAGCCGTCTGCGCCCCCGTGTTCTACGGCGTGGCCGCCAATTGCACCAAGCGCTTTCTCACGGGCGTGGACGCGCTGGCCAATGCCACGGGCAGCATGATCGCCGCCACGCTGGTGCTATTGCCCCTGACCATCACGGCCTGGCCCGAAACGCCCGCATCCTGGCAAGCCTGGACCGCCACCATCCTGCTGGCCGTGGTGTGCACCGGCGCCGCCTACATCGTCTTCTTCAGGCTGATCGCCAATGTGGGACCGACGGGCGCCGTCAGCGTCACGTTCCTGGTGCCCATTTTCGGCGTCGTCTGGGGCGCCTGGCTGCTCGACGAAAGCGTTACCGCCTCCATCGCGGTCGGCGCGGGCATCATCCTGGTAGGCACCGCCCTCGCGCTGGGCGTGCTGCGGCCGCGTTGAGGCCCACCCTCAGTACTTGTCCGAACTCCCCGTCAACGCCACACCGATCCGCAGCAGCGTGTACGACACCGCGTCCACGCAGCGGCGCAGCCAGCCGCGGCGGCGGTAGTCCAGGGGCCGGATGAAGCGGCCGCCTTCGCGGATGGCGGTTTCGAGGCGTTCTTGCAGATCCCAGGCGAAGGGCTGGTCGTCGACCACGACATTGGCTTCGCGGGCGAGCAGCAGGCTGAAGGGATCGAGGTTGGAGGAGCCCACCGTGGCCACGTTGTCGATGACGGCGACCTTGGCGTGCAGGTAGCTCGGCATGTATTCGTAGATCTCGATGCCGTCGCGCAGGAGCTGGTCGTAGAGCGAGCGCGTGGCATGGTATTGCATGCGGTACTCGACCTTGCCCTGCAGCAGCAGGCGCACCCGCACGCCGCGGGCGGCGGCTTTGGCCAGGGCGCGGCGGAACTGCATGCCGGGGAAGAAGTACGCGTTGGCGATGAGGATGTCGCGCCGGGCGCGGGCGATGCCGTAAAGATAGGCGCGCTCGAAGGTCTGGCGAAAGCGCAGGTTGTCGCGCAGCACCAGGGCGGCGCGCAGCGTGCCGTGCGGCGAGGCGTCTTCGTGCCGGGGCTTGAGCAGGCGCATGTGGCGCCACTCGCCGGGATGGCGGCGCAGCCGCGCCCAGTTCAGGCGCACCCACAGCAGGTCCTGGGCGTAGGCGGCCTGGGTGGCCAACGGCCCTTCGACGCGCACGGCGAAGTCGAAGCGCGGCGCGGCGATGCCGTCGGCGGGCTCCAGGTCGTCGTAGTCGTCGATGATGTTGATGCCGCCGATGAAGGCGATGCGGCCATCGACCACGGTCACCTTGCGGTGCAGGCGCGCAGGCGGCTGCGCGAGAAGACGAACTTGCCCAGCCAGCGCGGCTCGGGCCGGAAGATGCGGCAGTGCGCGCCGGCTCGGTGAGCGCGGTGCGGATGGCGTCGGCGGTGGCGGCCGCGCCGAATCCGTCCAGCACGACGCGAACCTTCACGCCGCGCTGCGCGGCGGCGATGAGTTTTTCCAGCACCCGCCGCCCGGTGCGGTCGAGCATGAAGATGTAGGTTTCGAGGTGGACGCTGACGCGCGCGGCGTCGATGGCCTCGCACAATGCCGGGAAGAAATCCGTGCCGTTCTGCAGCAGCCGGATGTCATTGCCCTCGGTCCAGTCCAGCTTGACCTGCTCGGCCTTCACGGGAGTTCCAGCTCGGCCAGCAGGGGAGAATGGTCGGACAGGCGCGCCCATTCGCGGCCGCGCAGCACGCGCGCGCTGCGCACCGCGAATCCGCGCTGGTAGATGCGGTCGAGCCTGAACCAGGGAAAGACGGCGGGGAAGGTGCGCGGCGGGGGCAGCAGCAGCCGGCCGGCGCCTTCCATGCCGAGCTGGTTGGTGCGCTCGAGCACGGTGACGCCGTTGGGCACGCCGCGCAGCGCGCGCGCAGCCGCCTGACGGAGTCGCGCAGGCGGGGCAGCTCGCCGCCGTGGGTGCGCGGGGCGTGCGAGAACACTTCGTACAGGCCGAGCTGCTGCACGAACAGCGGCGCCAGGCGGTCGCCCCAGTCATTGAAGTCGCCGGCGACAAGGATGGGGTCGCCTTCGGGCACCATGCGCTGGATGCGTTCGGTCAGCGCCAGGATCTGGCGGCTGCGGCTGCCGGCGAACAAGCCCAGGTGCACCACGAAGCAGTGCACGGCATGGCCGTCCACCTCGATGCGCGCGTGCAGCAGGCCGCGCTGTTCGAGCCGGTGGTCGGAGATATCCTGGTTTTCGTGCTCGAGAATGGGGTAGCGCGAGAGCAGCGCGTTGCCGTGGTCGGTCTGGCTGCGGATGGCGTTGCGGCCGTAGGCCACGTCCAGCCGCAGGGCCGCGGCCAGGGATTCGTGCTGCGCGTCGAGCAGAGACTTGTTTTCGTTGCGCCCCTGGACCTCCTGCAGGAACACCAGGTCGGGACGCAGGCCGTACAGGCCCAGACGCAGCTCGTTCAAAGACTCGCGGCGGCCCAGCGCCGAGCGTCCCTTGTGGATGTTGTAACTGACGACACGAATGAGCGACATAGAAGAGATGGCGCCTTGAAGCCGAAAAACCGCCGGCCGCCCCTTGCGGGAAATGCTCCGGCCCGGCTGGCGTCTGCCAGATTACCGCATTTCAGCCGCCCGTTTCCGCATTCCCCGTCAACGCCCTTGCGGAACCGGCAGGCCCGCAGACAGCGACCACGAGCCCCGCCCCCACAGCACGCCTCCCCAAGCCAGACCGCGGGGATCCGGCTCTGCCGGTCCCCTGCGGGCGCCCCCCTCCGGGCGGGCTCCGCTTGAGGGGGAAGCGCCGCGGGCGCTTCGGGGAATGGGTTTACTTCTCGACGTTGCGCAGCCGGATATGCAGCTCGCGCAGTTGCTTCTCGTCGACTTCCGAGGGCGCCTGCGTCAGGAGGTCCTGGGCGCGCTGGGTCTTGGGGAAGGCGATCACGTCGCGGATCGATTCGGCGCCCGTCATCATGGTGACGATGCGGTCCAGGCCGAAGGCGATGCCGCCATGGGGCGGCGCGCCGTACTGGAGGGCGTCGAGCAGGAAGCCGAACTTCTCGCGGGCCTCTTCCGGGCCGATCTTCAGGGCGCGGAACACCTTGCTCTGCACGTCCTCGCGGTGGATACGCACCGAGCCGCCGCCGATTTCCCAGCCGTTGAGCACCATGTCGTATGCCTTGGCGTAGGCCTTGCTGGGATCGGATTCGAGGAAGTCCTCGTGGCCGTCCTTGGGGCTGGTGAAGGGGTGATGAGCGGCGGTGTAGCGGCCGTCTTCCTCGTCGTATTCGAACATGGGGAAGTCGACGACCCACAGCGGCTTCCAGCCTTCGGTGGACAGCCCGGTCTTCTTGCCGAATTCGCTGTGGCCGATCTTGACGCGCAGCGCGCCGATGGCGTCGTTGACGACCTTCTCGCGGTCGGCGCCGAAGAAGATGATGTCGCCGTTCTGGGCGCCGGTGCGCTTGATGAGCTCGGCCAGGGCGGCGTCATGGAGGTTCTTGACGATGGGCGATTGCAGCCCGTCGCGGCCCTTGGCCACGTCGTTGACCTTGATGTAGGCCAGGCCCTTGGCGCCGTAGATGCCCACGAACTGGGTGTAGGCGTCGATTTCGCTGCGCGACATCTCGGCGCGCCCGGCACGCGCAAGGCCACCACGCGGCTGCCCGGAGCGGCCGCGGCGGCGGCGAACACCTTGAAGTCCACGTCGCGCATGACGTCGGTCATGTCGGTGAATTCGAGGTTGACGCGCAGGTCGGGCTTGTCCGAACCGTAGCGGCGCATGGCTTCCGCCCACGGCATGATGGGGAACGGCGAAGGCAGGTCGACGTTCTGCACCACCTTGAACACGTGGCGGATCATGTTTTCGAATATCTCGCGGATCTCGACTTCATCGAGGAACGAGGTTTCGCAATCGATCTGGGTGAATTCGGGCTGGCGGTCGGCGCGCAGGTCTTCGTCGCGGAAGCACTTGGTGATCTGGTAGTAGCGGTCGAAGCCGGACACCATCAGCATCTGCTTGAAGAGCTGGGGCGACTGCGGCAGCGCGAAGAAGTGGCCCGGGTTCACGCGCGAGGGCACGAGGTAGTCGCGCGCGCCTTCGGGCGTGCTCTTGGTGAGCATCGGGGTTTCGATGTCGATGAAGCCGAGCTGGTCCAGGAACTTGCGCACCTCGATGGAGACGCGATAGCGCAGCATGAGATTGCGCTGCATCTGCGGACGGCGCAGGTCCAGCACGCGGTGCGTCAGGCGCGTGGTTTCCGACAGGTTGTCGTCGTCGAGCTGGAAGGGCGGCGTCACCGAGGCGTTGAGGATTTCCACTTCCTTGCACAGCACTTCCACCTCGCCGGAGGCCAGGTCGGGGTTGGCCGTACCGGCAGGACGCTCGCGCACCAGGCCGGTCACGCGGATGCAGAATTCGTTGCGCAGGCGTTCGGCCGTGGCGAAGGCGGCGTTGTCCGGATCGAACACGATCTGCGCCAGGCCGGCGCGGTCGCGCAGGTCGATGAAGATGACCCCGCCGTGGTCGCGGCGGCGGTTCACCCAGCCGAACAGGGTGACGGTCTGGCCGAGATGGTCACGGCAAACCTGGCCGGTATAGCAGGTACGCATGCGGGATGACTCCGTTGTGTGTGCTTGGTTGTAGCGTAAGGGTTACGAATCGACGCCGGGCGGGTTGCTCGCCCCGGGCGCCGCGGGAAGGGGGCGGAAGGGGCCGCGGGGGCTGGCGGCACGCCGTCGGCGCCGGGGCGACCACGCCCATGGAAACGATGTACTTCAGCGCCGCGTCGACGCTCATGTTCAGGTCCAGGGTGTCGCCGCGCGGCACCATGAGGAAGAATCCCGAGGTGGGATTCGGCGTGGTGGGCACGTAGACGCTGATGAGGTCGCCCTCGAGCTTGTCGGCCACCTCGCCGCCCGGCGTGCCGGTGACGAATGCGATGGTCCAGGCCCCGGCGCGCGGATACTGCACCAGCACCGCGCGGCGGAACGCCTGGCCGTTGGGCGCGAGCACGGTATCGCTGACCTGCTTGACCGAGTTGTAGATGGACCGCACCAGGGGAATGCGCCCGAGCAGCCTTTCCCACTGCTCGACCATGCTGCGGCCGATCAGGTTGGCGGCGAACACGCCCGTCAGAAGCACCACCACGATGACCAGCAGGAAACGGAAACCGGGAATGTCGACGCCGAAGAGGGATTCGGCCGACAGGAAGCTGGGCACGAACCCTTCCAGGGTGGCGACCAGCAGGCCCAGCACCCATACTGTGATGACCAGCGGAACCCAGATCAGCAGGCCGGTGATGAAGTACTTCTTGATGACGCGCATACGCATCGCATGCGCTCTAGGTGGCGGCCGGCGATCCGGACCCTGCCCCTGCTGGTGGTGTCGCTCGCGCTGATCTGGCTGCTGTCGCGCTGGATCGTGCGCCCGCTGGGCCAACTGGCGGACATCGCCCGCCACATGCAGGACCCGGACGCCGAACAGCGCATACGCGGCGTGCGATCGTGGTACGTGGAGGCGGCGCAGCTGCGGCGCGGCCTGCTGGTGGGCCTGGCGGCCATGCACCACAAGCTGCGCGACCTGCGCCGCGAAAGCACCACGGACAAGCTCACGGGCGTGCTCAACCGGCGCGGCCTGGACGAAGCCATGGCGCTGCTGCAGGCGGAAGAGTCGCCCGTGTCCATCGTCATCCTCGACGTGGATCATTTCAAGCGCATCAACGACCACTACGGCCACTCCGCGGGCGATCGGGCGCTGCAGCGTCTGGCGGCCCTCATGGCCGAGGGGTCGCGCATCGGCGACACGCTGCGCGAGCTACCGGCGGCGAGGAGTTCGCCATGCTGCTGCCCGGCGCAGCCTCACGGCGGCGGCGGCCATTGCCGAGCGGCTGCGCGAGCGGCTGGCCGGCCTGGCGGCGCCGCAGGACATCCCGGTGGCATTCACCGTGTCGGTGGGCGTGGCCCACTACCCCACGCACGGCGCCACGCTCGCCGAAACCCTGGACNCTCACCGAGGCCGGCGCGCACTGCCGCATCTTCCGGCCCGAGCCGCGCTGGCTGGGCAAGTTCGTCTTCTCGCGCAGCCGCCTGCGCCGCCTGCACCGCAAGGTGACCGTGGTCGATGGCCGCATCGCCTTCATCGGCGGCATCAACATCATCGACGACTACGACGACCTGGAGCCCGCCGACGGCATCGGCGCGCCGCGCTTCGACTTCGCCGTGCGCGTCGAAGGGCCGTTGGCCACCCAGGCCGCCTACGCCCAGGACCTGCTGTGGGTGCGCCTGAACTGGGCGCGGCTGCGCCGCCATCCCGGCGAGTGGCGCCACATGCGCCTGCTCAAGCCCCGGCACGAAGACGCCTCGCCGCACGGCACGCTGCGCGCCGCCCTGGTGCTGCGCGACAACCTGCGCTTTCGCCAGACCTTCGAGCGCGCCTATCTTTACGGCATCGCCCGCGCCCGGCGCGACATCCTCATCGCCAACGCGTACTTCTTCCCCGGCATGCAGTTCCGCCGCGCCCTGGCCAAAGCCGCCGCCCGCGGCGTGCGGGTGCGCCTGCTGCTGCAGGGCAAGGTCGAGTACCGCATGCAATACCATGCCACGCGCTCGCTCTACGACCAGCTCCTGCGCGACGGCATCGAGATCTACGAATACATGCCGAGCTACCTGCACGCCAAGGTCGCCGTCATCGACAACGTGGCCACGGTGGGCTCCTCCAACCTCGATCCCTTCAGCCTGCTGCTCGCCCGCGAAGCCAATGTCGTGGTCGACGACCAGCCCTTCGCCTGGGATCTGCAAGAACGCCTCGAAACCGCCATCCGCGAAGGCGGCCGCTTCATCCGGCCCCTGGACTACCGCCGCCGCGGCTGGCTGCGCCGCTGCGTGGACGCGGTGTCGTACACGCTGCTGCGGATCGGTGTGGCGTTGACGGGGAGTTCGGACAAGTACTGAGGGTGGGCCTCAACGCGGCCGCAGCACGCCCAGCGCGAGGGCGGTGCCTACCAGGATGATGCCCGCGCCGACCGCGATGGAGGCGGTAACGCTTTCGTCGAGCAGCCAGGCGCCCCAGACGACGCCGAAAATGGGCACCAGGAACGTGACGCTGACGGCGCCCGTCGGTCCCACATTGGCGATCAGCCTGAAGAAGACGATGTAGGCGGCGCCGGTGCACACCACGGCCAGCAGGATGGTGGCGGTCCAGGCTTGCCAGGATGCGGGCGTTTCGGGCCAGGCCGTGATGGTCAGGGGCAATAGCACCAGCGTGGCGGCGATCATGCTGCCCGTGGCATTGGCCAGCGCGTCCACGCCCGTGAGAAAGCGCTTGGTGCAATTGGCGGCCACGCCGTAGAACACGGGGGCGCAGACGGCTGCCAGCACGGCCGGGCCGGTTCCGCCGGCGTCGAAATCAAGCTTGTCCCAGACCAGCACCACGATGCCCGCCAGCGAAATGACCAGCCCCACGGACCGCGACCACGGCAGCCGGTCTTTCAGCCACAGCCAGCCGATCGTTGCGCCCCATACGGGCGTTACCGCGTTGGCCACGGACAGGAAGCCCGCGCCCAGCGATTGCGCCGCGTAGGCATACAGCAGGAAGGGCAGGGCGGCGTTGAAGGTGCCCACCAGCAGAATGGCTTTCCAGTGGCGCGCGATGACGGGCAGCCTGCCCCGCCACAGCGCGGCGGGCAGCAGGAACAGCGCCGCCAGGCCCACGCGCAGCTCGATCAGCGCCACCGGGCCGAAGTCCGGCACGGCCACGCGCATGAAGAGAAAAGAGCCGCCCCAGACGGCGGCCAGCAGCAGAAGGTCCAGCAGGTCGCGGCGTTGCATGGAGATGTGCGCTCAGGCGGCCTCGCGGGGCGTGGCCAGGTTTTTCATTTTGACGCGATGCGCCAGCACGGCACAGGCGACCGCCAGGCCGATGCACAGGACCAGTCCGGTGCGCACGCCATCCAGCACGCTGCTTTGCGAGATGAGAATGCCCACCACCGCCGTGCCGACGGCGCTGCCGATGGCGCGCGTGGTCTGCACCAGCGCCGAGGCCACGCCCACGTCCCGGCGCTCGCTGAGCATCTGCATGAACAGCGTCAGGTTGGGCAGCAGGAAGCCCAGCGCACAGCCGTTGACGAAGAACGCCAGCAGGATCCACCAGGGTCCGGTGCCGGGAGAGATGAGCAGGACCATGGCGGAGCCGACCGCAAGCAGGCCGGCTCCGAACATCATCAGCCGCTGCGGTTCGGTCTGCCGTGGGAACAGCCGTCCGTTGATGATGCTGCCGACCGAGATGGCCGCCACCAGCGGCGTCAGCAGCAGGCCGGCCTGGCTGGGGCTGTAGCCCAGCACCTGCTGCAGCAGCAGCGGGCTGTAGAAGATCAGGATGAACATCACGGCGCCGACCGTCATGGCCGCGACGTTGAGTAGCTGCGGTTCGCGTCCGGACAGTACGCGCAACGGGAAAATGGGTGCGGCCACGCGGCGTTCTATGGGAATGAGCAGTGCGATCGCCGCACAGCCCGTGATGGCCAGCGCCAGGCCCAGCATGGGATGCGCGTGATCGCCGGCGGCGAATGCCAGCTCGATGGCCGCCAGCGGGCAACCCACGGCCAGCACCAGCAGGATCGCTCCCACCCAGTCGACCTTGCGGCTTTCGTCGTGTATCGGCCGGATGCGGGGAAAATAGCGCGCCAGCAGGAAGAGCGCACCGGCCGCCGCGACGGGCGAAATGAAGAATGCCGCCCGCCAGCCCAGCGCCTGGGTGGCCGCGCCGCCGAGCACGGGGCCGATGCCGCTGGCCATGGCGAACGCGGCGGACACGAGCGCCATCCATTTGACGCGCCGCTTGGCGTCCGGGAAAAGGTCCGCGGGGGCGGCAAAAGCCGTAGCGATCATCATGCCGCCCCCGATGCCTTGCAGCGTGCGGAATGCGATCAGTTGCGGCATGGTTTGCGCCAGCCCGCAGGCGATGGAGCCCAGCGCCACGATGGAGACGGAAATCAGCATCAGCGGCTTGCGTCCGAACATATCGCCGAGCCGGCCGAAAATCAGGATGGAGGCCGCGGTGGCCAGCAGGTAGCCGGTGCCCACCCACGCATAGAGCGCCATGCCGTTCAGGGCCTCGGCAACGCGGGGCAGGGTGGTGGTGACGATCGTGGAGTCGAACGCGGCCAGCACGACGGTGGCCGCCACGCCGGCCATGGCCATCAGCAGCTCCCTGCGCGTGTGGGAGGTCGATGAGGAGGCAGGGGACGGAGGCGGCATTGACATGCCGCCAAGCATAGCATCCGCCCCCTAGGGAAATCACTTATAAAATGCGTGGTAGCCCCAGAAAATGGCCACGACGAGCACCACCACCACCCACGACCAGCGGGAATTCGCCAGGCCGCGTTCGGGAGGTTCGGGCGGCTTGGGAGGCGGGGCCAGCCGCGGCTGGGCCGCCATGTAATCGATGAAGGCGGCAAAGAACTTCTCGATGATTTTCTCGCCGGCCTTCAGCACCACGCCTTCGCCGTACTCCGCAAGCTTGCCGCCGGTCATGCCGGCCACGGTATAGGCTACGCGCGTGCCCTCGTCCTTGGCGCTGAGATTGACCTGGGCCGTGCCGATGGCCAGGCAGGCGGCCTTTCCCTTGCCCTCGAAAACCAGCGTGCAGCTATTGGGCGGATCGACGTCGGAGAGGAGGATTTCGCCGTCGTAGTCGGTATCGAGCCCGGCCACTTTGGCCCTGAGCGTGACCGCGTATTCCGTGGGGCTGCGCTTTTCGACAGCGACGCATCCGGGAATACAGCGCTGCAATACGGCCGGATCGGTCAGGGCGTCCCAGGTCTGGTGCTGGGTCGAAGGAATCCATTGAGCATCAGCAATGCGCATGATCGTCTCCTCGGAGTAGCCTTATGCGCCCATTGTGATACCAAACCGCGCGTTTGACTATCGAGGCGCCCGCGCGCGAGGCGGCGCGGCCGCGCCGCCGTCGCTCAACGCCAGCAGCCAGGCCGCAAGAATCACGTAGAGGCCCAGCGTCTTCATGGTGCGGAACATGAGCTCCGTGAGGCCGAACACCGCGAAGCCCAGCGTCAATGCCAGCCCCATGGCGGCGGCCACGCGGACCTCGCGAGGATGCGAGGCGCCCAGCCGCCTGAAGAAGACCACGGCGGGCGCGCCATACAGCAGGATCAGCGCCACGCCGCCCAGCACGCCATAGCTCGTCAGCATGTTCAGCATGTCATTGTGCGGCTCGCCGAAGTTCTGCGACACGAAGGGCGACACCACGCCCGTGGCCACGCGCGCTTCCAGTTCGGGGATGAAGCGCTGCGTGTTGCCCAGGCCGAAGAGGGGGTGTTCCTCGATTATCTGGCGCGAGGCGCGCCACAACTGAAGGCGGATGCAGACCGAGGTGTCAGCCGTGGCCCCCGCGCCCTGGCACGCCTCGGCTTCCTGTATGCCCTGGGCGACGCGGGCGCGCAGCGCTTCGTTGGTGGAACCCAGCGCCACCAGGAGCGCGCACGCGACCCCCAGCGCCGCGAACATCTTGCCGGGATGCTTCACCTTGGCGAACAGCCAGAGCCCGACGACGACGAACAAGGGAATGGCCATCCAGCCGGTGCGGGTCTGCGTGAGAATGAAGGCGGCGAAGACCACGGCGGCGGCGGCGATCTTGAACCCGGATTCGAGGCGCCGCCCGGCGGTGAGATGCCAGCCCGTGCCGTAGGCCGCCAGCACCAGGAAGAGCAGCATCAGGTTGCCGTAAGTGACGGCATTGTGTTGGGGCGTATCGGGGCGCACGAACGCGGGAAGCGCCAGCCAGAACACGATGGCGGCGGCCGTCAGCCCGGCAAGCACGACGCCCCACAAAGCCTGTTGGAGATGGCGTCGGTCGATGCCCAGCATGGCGGCCAGGAAAATGGGAAAGGCCACGGAGACGCGCGCCCCGCGTTCTATCGAGGGGCCATGCACGTTTCCGTGGGCGATCTGGCTTATCACGATGGCCCCCAGCATTACGAAGAGCGCCGCCACCACGCCGCGGTAGGGCCGAAGCGAGTGCACCGATGCCCGCCAGCCCCCTTCGCGCAGGCAGCAGGCGGCCAGACAGGCCAGCAGGAGCAGATAGAAGATGGCGCTGCCGCCGCCGACGGTTATGGCAAGGAGCGGAACCAGGGCGACGATGGCGATGATGGCGGTGTCTAGAAATGGAAGCATGGCGGATGTCACCGGTTTGGCAGGCGGGCCGGTCGGTGATGCGAACGAACAGGAGTGGATCGGCGGCAGGACTCTGCGGCTCCGATGCAGGGAAATAGCCTTCACGGCCGGCCCCGTGGGGTGCTGAATCATAACTTGGGCCCGGCCCGGTCCGCGGTCCCCGGCAGCCATGGAGGTGGCCGGAAATGCCGTAAGGAGATTCCTACCGGGATGCGGAGCCGGCCCGAAGGGGGTTGGCCAGGTCCGCGGATCTGATCTAGGGAGTTTGGCCAAAGACCGAAATCCAGTGCCGGGTGGAGGGATCATGATCGGAGGCCGCGGCGCCCGACCGAAGTTCGGCCAGGATGCCGTTCGCCATTTTCTTGCCGGCTTCCACGCCCCACTGGTCAAACGGGTTGATGCCCCAGATCAGAGCCTGCACGAAGACTTTGTGTTCATAGAGAGCAAGCAGGGCGCCCAGCGCATGCGGGGTCAGCTTGGGCAGGACGATCAGCGTGGAGGGACGGCCGCCCTGGTGGACGCGGTGGCTGGCGAGCCATTCGGCCTTTTCCGCAGGCATCCCCTGTTCCAGCAGCGCGGCCCGGTCCGCCTCCAGCGAGGTGCCCCGCAGCAGCGTCTGCCGTTGCGCCAGGCAGTTCGCCACCAGCATGGCATGCTCTTCCGGCCACTGGTGGTCCGCGTGGCGGCAGACAATGAAATCCACGGCGGCGCCTTCGCTGCCCTGGTGCAGCCACTGGAAGAACGTATGCTGGCCATCGGTGCCGGGCATGCCCCATACGGAGGGTCCCGTGGGAACGTCGACGGGCCGCCCCTGCATATCGACCGACTTGCCCAGCGATTCCATGTCGAGCTGCTGCAGGTAGGGAGCAAGGTACTGAAGACGGGCGTCATAGGCGGCAATGCTGAGCGAGCCCAGGCCCCGGACGCTGCGGTTGCCCAGGCCCGCCAGGGCCAGTTGGGCCGGCGCGTTGTCCGCCGGGGCGGCTTGGGCAAAGTGCCGGTCCATGTCGGCGGCGCCGGCGCGTATGCCGTCCACGACCTCATGGCCGACCGTCAACGCCACGGGCAGCCCCACGGCCGACCAGATCGAATAGCGGCCGCCCACCCAATCCCAGAACCGGAAGATGTGGTCCGCCGCGATGCCGAGTTTCCGCGCCGATTCCGGGCGCGCCGTGATGGCCACGACCTGCCGGCAGGGATCGGCCACCCCCGCTTCGGAAAGCCAGTTCATGACGCGCTTCAGGTTGGTCAGCGTTTCCGTGGTGGTGAACGACTTGGACGTCACGACCACCAGCGCGGAATGGGGATCCACGCCCGCCAGCGCCACCTGCAGCGCATGACCATCGAGGTTTGCCACGAACTTCAGTTCGCGCCTGTGGCCGCAGCCCGCGCAGGCGTCCACGGCCAGGCGCACGCCCCAGTCGCTGCCGCCGATGCCGATATGGATGATGGTGCGCCAACGGCCGTCGCGGTCGGCCTGCGCCACGAACTCGCGCACGCGCTGCTGTTCGCGGGCGACTTCGGGAATCGGCCGCGGCGCGCGCAGCATGGTGTGCCAGGCTGCCCTGTCTTCCGTTTGATTGACGGGTTCGCCCGCAAGCAAGGCATCGCGGGCATGCGTGAATGCCCTGGCCTGCAGCAGATCTTCGCCGGCTGCCCGCACCTCGGCGGAATAGGGATGCGCGCTGAGATCGAGACTGAGCGTGGCGGCACGGAGGATGCGCAGCGTCTCGCCGGAACACGGCGCCTCGCTCACTGCCTTGCGAAACGCCTCCCATTGAGGCAGGTTGCCCAGCGTGGGCGGGATTTCGGGCCCTTGGAAACCTTTCATGAATGCTTTTTATGTGACTGTTGGTGCCAATAGGCGCTATCGCCAGGAACCGAATCCGGGCGCGGGGACGGCCGAAGCGGGCCGGCCGTCCATCGGAAAAACGGAGCGGCCGCCGCGCGGGCATATCGGAATAAACAGAATAAGTCTCTTTTTTCCTTTTGAAGCGTCTTTAAAACTCTTGTAGATCATCCTAAATAAGCATGTTGCCGCTGTCGCCCCGACGGTACAATTCCGGCAAATCTTCGATCTGGCGCATTTTATGCTGTATGTCCTGGCGGCTTTTCTCGTCTCGCTGGTTTTTACGCTGCTCATCGTACGGTACCGGTCCTGGCACGATGGACTGACCGCAGACAACGACCTGCATGGTGTGCAAAAGTACCACGCGCGGCCAGTGCCGCGCATAGGCGGATTGTCGCTGATCGTCGCAAACTGCTGCACGTGCGCCATCGTGGCGGTGCGCGAGCCGGACATCCTGCCCGACATGATCCTGCTGCTGGCGTCGGCGATGCCGGCGTTTCTCGGCGGGTTTGCGGAAGACCTGACCAAGCATGTGCGCGTATTGATCCGGCTGGGCCTGGCCATGGCGTCCGGCGTGGCCGCCTATTATCTCGTGGGGGCCGCCGTCACGCGGGTGGATATTATCGGGCTCGACTGGTTCTTGCAGTTCGGGGTGGTTTCGCTGGTATTTACCGCGATCGCTATCGGCGGGGCGGCGAATGCGATAAATATTATCGACGGCTACAACGGGCTCGCAGCGGTGGTGTCCGCGATGATTTTGGCGGGCTTTGCCTACGTGTCTTTTTATCTGGGCGACCGGCTGCTGCTCATCGTCGCGCTCAGCACGCTGGGCGGGGTTATCGGGTTTCTGGTGTGGAATTATCCGCATGGCCATATTTTCCTCGGAGACGGCGGCGCCTATTTTCTGGGCTTCGTCATCGGAGAACTGTCGGTGCTCATGCTGGCGCGGCATCCCGAGGTATCGGCCTGGTTTCCCCTTCTGCTTTGCATCTACCCCGTCTTTGAAACGCTGTTCTCGATTTATCGCAAGCGATGGCTGCGCGGCCGTTCTCCGGGCGCGCCGGACGGCGTCCATCTGCACATGCTGATCTACAAGCGGGTGGTGCGTTGGGCCATAGGCTCGCGGGAAATGCGGCACAAGACCCAGCGCAATTCGATGACCTCGCCCTATCTCTGGCTGCTGTCTTCGCTGGCGGTGATTCCGGCCGTGCTGTTCTGGCAGCGTCCTTACGTGCTCATGTTCTGTACCCTGGCGTTTTCGGCCACGTACATCTATCTGTATCGTCGCCTGGTGCTGTTTCGCATGCCCAAGTGGATGATCGTCAAGTGCAAACGGCGCCGCAGATAGCGCAGCCGGGATCGTCGGCGCGGCGTCCGGCAAAGTTGCGCCGCCGCGGCAGAATGCGCCGCAAGTTGTTGTACATTGCGGACTGCATTGAACCGCACGCGTCCGGCGAGCCGTCGCCGGACGCCATTTCCTGTCTATGCCCACCCGTATCCTCATCGTTCGCACCTCCTCCCTGGGCGATCTCGTCCACATGTTGCCCGCGATCACCGATATCGCCAGGCATGTGCCGGATGCCGAAATCGATTGGGTGGTCGAGGAAGCGTTTGCGGAGATTCCTTCCTGGCATCCGGCGGTGAGCGGCATCATCAAGGTGGCCCACCGCCGCTGGCGCAAGGCCTGGTGGTCGGCCGGGGTGCGGGCGGAACGCCGCGCGTTGCGCGAGCAACTGCAGGCCAAGCGCTACGACATCATCCTCGACATGCAGGCCCTGCTGAAGTCCGCCTGGCTGGTGCGCCAGGCGCGCGGGGTGCGGCACGGGCTGGACTGGCGGTCGGCGCGCGAGCCGCTGGCGTCGCTGTTCTACAACGTGCGGCACCGGGTGGAGTTCTGGCAGCCGGCGGTGATCCGGCAACGCAAGTTGGCGGGGCTGACGTTCGGCTATCAGTACGCCGGGCTGCCCGATTTCGGCTTGCAGGCGTTTGCGCGCGAGGTGGCCGAGGCCCGCGAGGCCGAGGCGGCGGGAACCGAAGGGCGGCTGCACCATCTGGAGGCCGACAAGGGCTATGCGGTGATCATGCCGTCGGCCAGCCGCGACGACAAGCTCTGGCCGGAAGAAGACTGGCGGGCGGTGTTTCGTCGCCTGCAGGAAGCCGGCTGCACGCTCAAGCTGCTGGCGGGCAACGAGCAGGAAGCCCAGCGCGCGCGCCTGCTGATCGCCGGCGCGGAGGCGGCGGAGGTCATGCCCCGCATGAGCCTGACCGAGGTGGCGCGGCTCCTGGCCGGCTCCCGGCTCATGGTGGGCCTGGACAGCGGGCTGACGCATCTTTCGGCCGCGCTGGGCCGTCCGACCATCGGTATTTACCGGGCTTCCACGCCCGTGCGCACGCCGCTGGTGGGTTCCAATTACACCGCCAGCCTGGGCGACCGCGGCGCGTCGCCGTCGCGCGAAGTGGTGATGGCGGCGGTGGAGCAGGCGCTGGCGGCGCGCTGACGATATGAACCGCGCCGTCTATACCCTGGCGCTGCGCGCACTCTCTCCTTTGTTGTGGCTGTGGATGGCGCGCCGCGCGCGCCGGGCGGGCGGGGAGTGGGGTGTTTTCTCCGCCGAGCGCTTCGGGCGGGCGCCCGCTTCGGATGGCCCCGCACAGTCGCGGCCGGTGTGGGTGCACGCAGTCAGCCTGGGCGAGACGCGCGCGGCGCAGCCGCTGGTGCGGGCGCTGCTCGACCGGGGGCTGCCGGTGCTGCTGACGCACATGACGGCCACGGGCCGCGCGGAGGGCGGACGGCTGTATGCCGACGCCATTGCCAGCGGGCAGCTGCGCCAGGCCTGGCTGCCGTATGACTTTCCCGGTGCGGTGCGCGGTTTTTTCGAGACGCACGCGCCGCGCTGCGGATTGCTGATCGAGCGCGAGATCTGGCCCAACCTGCTGGCGGGCGCGCGGGCGGCGCGGGTGCCGATGGCGCTGGTGAGCGCGCGGTTTTCGGAGTCGTCGCTGCGCCAGGCGCGCCGGATGGGCAAGGTGATGCGCGAAGCGCTGTCGGGCCTGGACCAGGTGCTCGCGCAGACGGCTCAGGATGCGGGGCGGTTGTCGCAAGCAGGCGCGGCCGATGTCGTGGTGACGGGCAATCTGAAATTCGATCTGGCGCTGCCCGCCGCCCAGGTGGACGCGGGCCGCGCCTGGCGCCAGCGGCTGGGCCGGCCGGTGGTAGCGGTGGCCAGTACGCGCGAGGGCGAAGATGCGCCGTTCATCGAGGCGATTTCGCGGGCGGCCGCGGAGCCGGGCGCGCCGCTCTTTCTGTTGATTCCCCGGCATCCCCAGCGTTTCGAGGAGGCGGCGGGCCGTCTGGCCGCCGCGGGGCTGCGGTTTGCGCGCCGTTCGGCGGGGCAGGAGCCGGAGGCCGGCACGGCGGTGCTGCTGGGCGATACGCTGGGGGAGATGGCGTTCTATTACGCGGCGTCCGACGTGGCGATCGTGGCGGGCAGTTTCGCGCCGCTGGGCGGGCAGAACCTGATCGAGGCCTGCGCGGCGGGCGTGCCGGTAATCGTGGGGCCGCATACGTTCAATTTCCAGCAGGCAGCGGCCGACGCCATCGCGGCGGGCGCGGCGCGGCGCGAGCCGGAC
>NZ_LHSJ01000070.1:26896-46978 GCF_001270295.1 Achromobacter sp. DMS1
CGCCTGCCGCGCCAGGTCGCCGATCTCGCGCGCGGCGCGGTCCGCCTGGCGCGAAGTGGTGCCCAGCGAATCCATCAGCGGACCGAGCTTGGCCAGCGCCGGGCCGAGGTCGCGCGTGGCCTCCCGCAGCGACTGGGTGATGTCGGTGGCATTCTGCAGGGTGGCGGTCAGCGCCTGCACATTCTGCTCGCTCAGCACGCGGCTCAGCTGGGTGGTGGCCTGCTCCACGTTGGACAGCAGCTTGCCGCCGCGATCCTCGATGCGCTCGAGAAAGCCCGGGCGCAGCGGAATGGCGGCAGGATGCTCGGCCGACGAAGACAAAAGCGTGCGCGACGTGCCGTCGTCGCGCAGCTCCACATTGGCCAGGCCCGTCACGCCTTGCACGCCCAGTTCGGCCCAGGTGGATTCGGTAATGGGCGTGGAGGGCGCGACCCCGATGCGGATGCGCACCTGGCCCGGCTTGGCGGGATTGAGCGCCAGCGACTGCACCTTGCCCACCGGCACGCCCTGGTAGCGCACGGTGGACTGCGTATTGAGGCCGCTGACCGAGGTGGCGGAGATGATTTCGTATGGCTGCAGCTTGGTGCGGTCGCGTCCGATCCAGACCGCGACCAGGGCGGCGGCCACCAGCAAGGCCAGCGTGAAGATACCGGCCATGAGCGCATGACTACGGTTTTCCATTGTGCAATCCCTTCGGCGCCAGATCCCCGAGCGCGCGCCGGCCGCGCTCGCCCAGGAAGAATGTATTGATGAACGGGTGGTCGAACTTGAGCACCTCGGGCAGGGTGTCGCATACGACCACGCGCTTGTCCGCCAGCACCGCCACGCGCGTGGCCAGCGCGATCAGCGTGTCCAGGTCGTGAGTCACCATGACGACGGTAAAGCGCAGTTGCCGGTGCAGGCTGCGCACCAGGTCCACGAATTCGTCCGAGCGCAGCGGGTCCAGCCCCGCCGTGGGCTCGTCCAGGAACAGCAGCTCCGGGTCCAGCGACAGGGCGCGGGCCAGCGCCACGCGCTTGATCATCCCGCCCGAGAGGTCCGACGGCATCTTGTCGGCGTCGCGCGCCGACAGGCCCACCATGGCCAGCCGGCACATCACCACGTCGCGCACCATGTCCTCGGGCACCGTGCGCAGCTCGCGCAGCGGCAGGGCGATGTTGTCGAACACCGACAGCGCGGAAAACAGCGCCCCCGCCTGGAACAGCATGCCCCAACGGTACGACAGCCGGCGCCGTTCGGCCGGCGTGAGGTCCGGCAGCGACTGACCCAGCACGCGCACCGTGCCCGCCGCGGGCGTCGCCAGCCCGATGATCTGCCTGAGCAGCACCGTCTTGCCCGACCCCGAGCCGCCCACCAGCACCATGATCTCGCCCGGGAACACCGTGAGATCGAGGTTCTCGTGCACCACGTGGTCGCCGAAGGCGTGCGCAGCCCGCGCACCATGATCACCGGCTCGACGGTGACGCCGTTCTCCGAGAACAGCCGGTGCTGGGCGGCGTCCATCATCGTCAGATGCCCACCATGCTGAAAATGACGGCGTACACCGCGTCCAGCAGGATCACCCCGGTGATCGAGGTCACCACCGACGTGGTGGTGCCGCGTCCCAGACTGTCGGTATTGGGCTGGATGCGCAGCCCGAAATGGCAGGCGATCAGCGCGATGAGCATGCCGAAGGTCACGCCCTTGAGCAGGCCGATCCAGTAATTGGTAAGCGAAATCGCGTCCGGCAGCGACTGCAGGAACCATTGCGCCGAGACCCCCAGCTGCATCTGCGCGGCCAGCATGCCGCCCAGCAGCGCCATGGCGTCGGTCCAGAGCACCAGCAGCGGCATGGTGATGGCCAGCGCGATGACGCGCGGCAGAATGAGCCGCTGCCCGTGCGAAATACCCATGACCAGCATGGCGTCCAGTTCCTGCGTCACCCGCATGACGCCGATCTGCGCGGTAATGGCCGAGCCCGAACGGCCGGCCACCAGAATGGCCGCCAGCACAGGCCCCAGTTCGCGCACGATGGAAACGCCCAGCAGCCGCACGATGAAGCGGTCGGCGCCGAACATCTGCAATTGCTGGGCGGACAGGTACGACAGCACCACCCCGATGAGAAACCCCACCAGCGCCGTGATGCCCAGCGCCTGCGCGCCGGTGCGGTAGATCTGCGCGGAAATCTCGCGCCAGGGCCCCAGGGCGGGACGCCGCAGCATGCCGAGGAAATCCAGCACGAGCTGACCCAGCATGACGAGCAGCGCGCGGCCGTTCTCGGCGGCCTGGAACACGGCCGCGCCGATGTCGCGCAGCCATCCCCACGGATCGGGGCGCGCGGCCGGCGGCTGCTGGCCGCCCTTGTTCAGGGCCAGCGCGTTGAATACGTCCTGCTGCCCGGCGCCCCAGCGCACGCGTTCGGGCAGTTTCTCGCCCCACGCCTGCCAGATGAGCAGCGCGCCGATGGTATCCAGGCGGCTGACGCGCTGCAGGTCCCAGCGCAGCGGACGGCTTGCCGCGGCGGCCAGCGCGGCCTGGCGGCGCTGGCCCTCGCCCGGCTCGGCCAGCGCCAGCACGCTCCAGTCGCCTGCCACATGGCAGATATTTCCTTCCAGCCGGAAGGGTTCGACAGCGGCCGGGATGGCGGTGGAATGCGGCATGTAGGCTGTATGCACGATGCAAAATGTATCGCCAATCATATACGCAGGGCCCGTGACAGGGCGAGGCAAGGCCGCGTGCCCTACAATCGCCGCCATGTCCGTCACCACTGTCCGCCCCCCCGACCTGCCTGCGCCCGAAACCCTGGCGCGCCTGTTGCGCGAGCGCCTGCCCGGCTTCCGGGATATCGCCTGGACCGGCAGCACCGGGTCGACCAACGCCGACCTGCTGGCCCGCGTGCGGCGCGGCGAAGCCCCCGCCAAGCCCTGGCTGTTGGGCACGCACCTCCAGGAAACCGGCCGCGGGCGCGCCGGCAGGCCATGGCGCAACCGCGTGGGCGCGGCCCTGATGTTCTCCTGCGCCTTCGACGTCCATCTCCCTGCCGCCCAGCTTCCGGCCCTCTCGCCGCTGGCGGGCCTGGCGGCCTGCGAGGCGCTGCGCGCCCTCGCCGGCTCCGCCGCGCGGGATCTGTGCATGAAGTGGCCTAACGACCTGCAGTGGCGCGACGCCAAGCTGGCCGGCGTACTGGTCGAGACGGCACGCAATCCCGGCGGCCCCGAAACCGGCTACACGGCCGTGATCGGCATGGGCGTGAATCTCGGCGACGCCGCCGACCTGTCAGCCGCGCTGGGGCGCGAGGTCGCCGACTGGCACACGGTGGCCCAGGCTGCCGGAGGCTGCCCGGCCGCGCCGCCGACCTGGTCTGCGCCGCCGCCTCGGCCTGGCACGAAGCCGTGCAGACGCTGGAACGCGAAGGGTTCGGCGCCTTCGCCGAGCGGTTCCGCCGCGTCGACGCCCTGGCCGGCCGCCCCGTCAACGTGCTGGACAAGGGCGAAATCGTCCAGAGCGGCACCGCCGCCGGCGTGGACGCCCAGGGACGCCTGCTGCTGCATACCGCCGAAGGGCTGCTGACGGTATCCATTGGCGAAATTTCCATACGGCGCCAGGCATGATCATTCTCATCGACTCCGGCAACAGCCGGCTCAAAGTGGGCTGGCTCGACGACAGCCGCCCCGCCGGACGCCGCGAAGCCGCGGTGGCCGCCTTCGACGGACTGGACCTGGACGCCCTGGACCGCTGGCTGGGATCGCTGCCGCAGCCGCCGCGGCGCGCGGTGGGCGTCAACGTCGCCGGCGAGGCGCGAGGCCAGGCCATCGCGGCCATTCTGCAACGGCATGGCTGCCGCGTCGACTGGTCGCGCTCGCAGGCCAGCACGCTGGGGCTGACCAACAGCTACCGCAATCCCTCGCAACTGGGCGCGGACCGCTGGGCCGCCCTGCTGGGCGTGCTCTCCCGCCTGCCCGAAACGCATCCGCCCTTCCTGCTCGCCAGCTTCGGCACCGCCACCACCATCGACACCGTGGGGCCCGACAACGTCTTTGCCGGCGGCCTGATCCTGCCCGGCCCCGCCATGATGCGCACCGCCCTGGCCCAGGGCACCGCCAACCTGCCCGTGGCGCAGGGCCAGGTCGTCTTCTACCCCGTCGACACACACGAAGCCATCGCCTCCGGCATCGCCGCCGCCCAGGCCGGCGCGGTCATGCGCCAATGGCTGGCCGGACGCCAGCGCTACGGCGTGGCGCCGCACATCTACGCGGCCGGCGGCGGCTGGCCCGAAGTCCGCCACGAAATCGAACGCCTGCTCGCCGAAGCCGGCCACGCCTTCGGCGGCGCGCCCGCGCCCATCTACCTGGACCACCCCGTGCTCGACGGCCTGGCCGCCCTGGCCGGCGCGGCCCAGCCCTGACGGAGACCGCCCCATGCGCCTGCTCTTCATCCTGCTGCTGCTCGCCAACCTGGGCGTGTACGCGCTGGGCCAGGGCCTGCTGGGGCCGCGCCCGGAAGACGAAGGCCGGGATACGAAGCGCTTCGCGCAACAGCTGAACGCGGACGCAGTGCGGGTATTGCCGCGCGAGGGGTCGTAGGCCACGGTATCCCGCGCCAACGACAACCATGCGCGGGACATGACGCCGGCCCCGACCGCCCGTCTGTCTCACCATCTATCTCATTTAAGAGCGCAAGCGCCGACCCTATTCCAGCCAGGGCGCCAGCGCCTGCAGCGTGCGCGCCGTCGCGCCCGCATGCGTGTCGAACCAGCGCCGCGCCGNGCAGGCGCGCGAATCCCTGGCCCGCCTGAACGCGCCCGACGGACCGCTGGCCATGGCCACGCGCAGCCTGAACGACATTGCCTGGGCGGCCGCGCGCCTGGACAACACGACGCTGCCGGCCGTGGGCGGCATGGGCCGACAGCGTGCGCGACGCGGCGCGGGCCGCCACCTCCGCGCTGCGGCGCGTCGACAATTCGCCGCAATCCATTCTGTTCGGCCCGGCGCCCGCAATGCCGGGGCCGGGCGAGCCCGGCTTCGCCGGATTCGGGAGAACGCCTCAATGAAGATCCGTAGCTTGCTTGCCGCGCTGGGCCTGGGAATGGCGCTGGCGGGATGCGGCATGGGCCGCGTGGCCGCGCCGCCTTCCGTGTTCGACCTGGGGCCCGACAGCCGCCCGGTTCCCGCCTTGCCGGACCGCCCGGCGATGGCGCTGGCGTTCTCGGCCGTACCCATGCTTTCGGAAACCGGCGTCGTCTGGCGCGAGGGAGACAGCGCCGCGCCGCGCTCCTACGCCACCTACCGGTGGGCCGCGCCGCCGGCCGAACTGGTGCGTCAGCGCCTGACGGACCGCCTCTCGCGCCAGGGGCCGCTGCTGGCCGAGCGCACCAGCGCCCAGATGCCGCAGTTGCAAGTGACCCTGTCGCGCTTCGAGCAGGTGTTCCAGCCCGACGGCACGGCCAGCGAAGGGCGCGTGCTCCTGCAGGCCGTGCTGGTCCGCAGCCATGCGGTGGTGGGGCAGACCCGCATCGCCACCCGCGCGCCGGCGGCGACGCAGGACGCCGCTGGCGGCGTGGAGGCGCTGCGCGTTGCCACCGACGAGGCGGCCGACCGGCTCGCGCAATGGCTGTCCACCATGCCGCTGCGCGGACGGCGGGAGCGGCGGTTAACATTCTCTCTTTTGCCGCACGAGATTTGCCATGCCCGCACGCACCGAAACCGAGATCTACACCGGCCTTGCCGGCCGCATCGATTGCGCCGTGGACTGGCCCGACGGCGATCCGCGCGGCTGGGCCCTGGTGCTGCATCCGCATCCGCTGCAGGGCGGCGCGCGCGAGAACAAGGTGGTGACCACCATCTCGCGGGCCTGCGTGCAGCATGGGCTGGCGGCCGTGCGCCCGAATTTCCGCGGCGTGGGCGCCTCCGAAGGCGTGTTCGACAAATCGCGCGGAGAAACCGAAGACATGGTGTCGCTGGTGGCGCAGGTGCGCGAGCGCTATCCGGCGCTGGCGCCGCGCCTGGGTGCTCGCGGGCTTTTCGTTCGGCACGGCGGTGGCGGCGCAGGCTTATGCGGCGCTGGCCGACCAGGGCGAGGCCAACCTGCCCAAGGCCCTGATGCTCATGGGGCCGGCGGTGAACCGGTTCCAGTCGCGCGAGGTGGAAGTGCCCGGCGACACGCTGATGGTGCACGGCGAAGAGGACGAGGTGGTGCCGCTTTCCGAGGCCATGGACTGGGCGCGCCCGCGCTCGATTCCGGTGGTGGTGGTGCCGGGCGCCTCGCATTTTTTCCATGGCAAGCTGCTGGTGCTGCGCCAGCTCGTGCAGGCGCGCCTGAAGGTCGCGCTGGATTGAAACCGCGCTGCGCGTTGCATCAGGTTGCATGTTTTCTCGGCCGCGGAACCAGCGGCCGCGTTGCGCGGTCGTATTCCGGCCTGTTCGACTGCCTATAATTGTCAGCCTCTTGCCCCGCGCCAGCGGGCGTCTTTACTGGACCCACGTTGCCGATGAAGAATTTGTCCCACTCCGCTCAATCTCCTCTCGTTGTTTCCCGCCGCGTCCTGAGCGCGCCGTGGTGTCGGCCATGCTTGCCATGTCGGCGCCGGTGTGGGCGCAGCAGGCTCCGGCGGCCCCGGCGGCGGCGCAGTCGCCGCGCGCGCCCGCCGCGGCGAGCGCGGTGCCCGTGGGAGACGTGTCGGCAGTGCCGGCGCCCACCATTGCGGCCAAGGCCTGGATCGTCATCGACGTCAACAGCGGCCAGACGCTGGCGGCCTCCAACCCCGACATGAAGATCGAGCCGGCTTCGCTCACCAAGATCATGACGGCCTACGTCGTGTTCAACGCGCTCGAAGAAAAGCGCCTGACGCTCGAACAGACCGTGCCGGTTTCCGAGCATGCGTGGCGCACGGGCGGCTCGCGCATGTTCATCGAGCCGCGCAAGCCGGTGACGGTCGATGAGCTCAACCAGGGCATGATCGTGCAGTCGGGCAACGACGCATCGGTCGCGCTGGCCGAGGCGGTGGGCGGAAGCGAATCCGCCTTCGCCGCGCTCATGAACCAGGAAGCCGAGCGCCTGGGCATGAAGAACACGCACTTCGTGAACGCCACCGGCCTGCGACCCGCAGCACATGACCACCGCGCGCGACCTCGCCACGCTGTCGGCGCATCTCATTACCGATCACCCCGACTTCTTCCATTACTACAAGCAGAAGAGCTTCACCTACAACAAGATCACGCAGCCCAACCGCAACCGGCTGCTGTGGGCCGACCCGTCCGTGGACGGCATGAAAACCGGACACACCGAATCGGCTGGCTACTGCCTGGTCTCCACGGCGCTGCGCGGCGACCGCCGCGTGCTGGCCGTGGTGCTGGGCACGGACAGCGAAGCCACGCGCGCCGAGGAAAGCCTGAAGCTCTTGAACTGGAGCTTCCAGAACTTCGACACCATCAAGCTCTTCGACAAGAGCCAGCCCGGCATCGAGGCCCGCGTCTGGGAAGGCACCGTCGAGAACGTGAAGCTGGGCCCGCCCAAGCCGGTGTCCCTCACCGTGCCGCGCGGCAAAGCCGGCGACCTCAAGCCGGTGGTGCAGCGCACCGATCCGCTGATCGCGCCGCTGGCCCAGGGCCAGCAGGTGGGCACGGTGCAGTTCACGCTGGACGGCAAGGTGCTGCGCACCGAGCCCCTGGTGGTGCAGGACGCCGTGGAGCGCGCCGGCTTCTTCGGCCGCATGCTCGACACCGTCAAGCGCTGGTTCCAGTAAAAAACAAACGCCGGCGGCGGGTGTAATCTACGGGACGGGCCATGCGCCCGTCCCTTTTCATTCGAAACTCAGGAGTTCCTCATGATTCCGGGCGTGCCTGGCGACAGTCAGGTGTATCTCAACGGCGACTTCCTGCGGCTGGACGAGGCGAAAATCTCCGTCCTCGATCGCGGTTTCATTTTCGGCGACGGCATCTACGAAGTCGTGCCCGTCTACAACGGCAATGCCTTCCGCATGGCCGAACACCTGGACCGCCTCGACCGCAGCCTGGCGGCGCTGCGCATCGCCGAGCCCATGGACCGCCAGGGCTGGATCGACCTGGTCTGCGAACTCATCGCGCGCGGCGGCATGCCCACCTGCCTGATCTACCTGCAGGTAACGCGCGGCGTATACAAGCGCGATCACGCCTTTCCGCCCGAACCCGTCGCGCCCACCGTCTTCGGCATGGCCTCGGCCTGGTCGCCGCCTTCGGCCGAACAGCGCACCCGGGGCATTTCGGCCATCAGCATTCCCGACGAGCGCTGGCTGCATTGCGAGATCAAGTCCGTCTCGCTGCTGGGCAACGTGCTGGCCCGCCAGCAGGCGGTGGATGCGAGCGTGGATGAAGTCGTGCAGTTCCGCGACGGTTGCCTGACCGAGGGCTCGTCGTCCAACATCTGGGTGGTGTCGCAGGGCAAGCTTTTGGCCCCGCCCAAGAACAACCTCATCCTGGAAGGCATCCGCTACGGCTTGCTGGGCGAACTGGCGGCCGAGGCCGGCATCCCCTTCGAGGCGCGCCGCATTACGCGCCAGGAGGTCGAAAACGCCGATGAACTCCTGGTGACTTCGGCCACCAAGGAAGTGCTGCCCATTCTTTCGCTGGACGGCAAGCCGGTGGGTTCGGGCAAGCCCGGCCCTGTTTATGCGCAACTGCGGGCGGGTTATGATGCCCGCATCGCCGCGCTCTGACGCCGGCCGGCCCCGTCGGGGGCCGCTCCGCCCGCGCGGGCCTTGCCTGCGCGGCGCCCGGCCCCACATAAAAGGCTCGCGGTTTCCACAGCGCATCCTTTTCCCGGGTCAGACGCTTTCCGGGCCACGCCGGGGCGCCGCCATCCTCGCAGGCACATCATGCACATTCCTCCCGAAGAATCCCTCATCGAGTACCCCAGCGACTTTCCCATCAAGGTCATGGGCAAGCATCATCCCGATTTCGCGCAGACGCTGACCGAAGTCGTGCTGCAATTCGATCCCGGCTTCGATGCGTCCACGGTCGAGATGCGGCCCAGCAAGGGCGGCAACTACCTGGGGCTGACCTTCACCGTGCGCGCCACCTCCCGCGAGCAGCTCGACGCGCTCTATCGCGCGCTGCACGGCCATCCCATGGTGTCCATCGTTCTCTGAGCCGTGGCGGTCGTCATCAAATGGCTGGCGGGGCCGGCCGAATACCTGCCGGTGTGGCAGGCCATGCAGGCTTACACCAACGAACGCGGCGCCGACGCTCCCGACGAGATCTGGCTCTGCGAGCACCAGCCTGTCTACACGCTGGGGCAGGCCGGCCTGCCCCGGCACCTGCTCAACCCCGGCAACATCCCCGTGGTGCATTGCGACCGCGGCGGGCAGGTCACGTATCACGGCCCGGGCCAGGTCATGGGCTACGCGCTGTTCGACCTGCGCCGCGCGGGCATGTACGTGAAGGAATACGTGGCGCTGCTCGAAAGCGCCGTCATCGGCGCCCTGGCCGAGCTGGGCGTGCCGCATGCCTGCCGCAAGCCCGGCGCGCCTGGCGTCTATGTGCCCGGCCCGGCGGGCGATCTGGCCAAGATCGCCGCGCTGGGCATCAAGATACGCAACGGCCGCGCCTATCATGGCGTCTCGCTGAACGTGGCCATGGACCTGCAGCCTTTCCTGGGCATCAACCCCTGTGGTTACGAAGGGCTGCGCACCGTGGATATGCGCAGCATGGGAGTCGACGTGTCCGCCGCCGTGGCCGGCGAGGCGCTGGGACGCAATCTGGCGGCCGCCTGGACGGCGGCCCGGAGCCTGGCTTGAAAACATTCACCGCCGCCGAAGTCGCGGCCACCACCCCCGAACAACTGGCAGCCCTGCGGGCCGGGCCGCCCGCCGTCTACGCCGCCTGGATCCAGAAAGCCGCCGACATGGGCCTGACCGAGGCCCAGGCCATCTACGGACAGATGCTGCTGGACGGCGCCGGCATCGGGCGCGACCCCGTCCAGGCCCTGTCCTGGTTCAAGCGCGCCGCCCACGCCGACCACCTCATGTCCATCAACATGGTGGGCCGCTGCTACGAAAACGGCTGGGGCGTGCCCCGCGACGAGGTCGTGGCGGCGTACTGGTTCCGCCTGGCGGCCGACCGCGGCCTGGACTGGGGCATGTACAACTACGCCCACATGCTCCGGCAGGGACGCGGCGGCGTGCCCCAGGACCAGGCCGCCGCCCTGGCGCTCTACCGCAAGGCGGCCAAGCTGGGCCACATCAAGTCCATCGGCATGCTGGGCCGCTACTACGAGGCCGGCACGCCGTCGAACGCGACCTGGACGAGGCCCTGGCCTGCTACCGCCGCGCCGCCGAGGGCGCGACTTCGCGGCATGTTCCACCTGGGCCGCCTGCTGCTGGCGCGCGGCCAGGCCGACGCGGCCGAGCCCTGGCTGGCGCGGGTGCCCGAAACCGCCCCGCCGGCTTTTCTGCGGGAAGTCCGACGCCATGCTGCGCGCAGAAGGGTTCGCGCCCCGCTACGGGACTGCCGGGGCGCGGGCGTTTCCCTGATCTGCGCCCGGCCGCGGGAGAGGGCGAACGGTCCGCGAATGCCGCGCGCCCGGCGGCGGCGCCCCGCCAGGGGTAAAATGCCCTTTTCATTCCGGATCGGCCGCCCTGCGCGCCGGTCATGAAGGTGGTCCATGTCTACGCTTGCCGAGTCTCCTGTTCCCCCGAACGAATCCGCCGCCCGCGTCACGGAAGCGGCCTACGATCCGACGCAAAAGCAGAAATCGCAGGCCAAGACCGCGCGCATTCCCATCAAGATCGTTCCGGCCGAGCGCCTGAAAAAGCCTGAGTGGATCCGCGTCAAGGCCGCCGCGCCCGGCTCGCGCTTCTACGACATCAAGCGCATCCTGCGCGAGCACAACCTGCATACGGTGTGCGAGGAAGCGTCCTGCCCCAACATCGGCGAATGCTTCGGCAAGGGCACGGCCACGTTCATGATCATGGGCGACAAGTGCACGCGCCGCTGCCCCTTCTGTGACGTGGGCCACGGCCGCCCCGATCCGCTGGACGAGAACGAACCCCTCAACCTCGCCCGCACCATCGCCGCTCTCAAGCTGTCCTACGTGGTCATCACCTCGGTCGACCGCGACGACCTGCGCGACGGCGGCGCCGGCCATTTCGTCAACTGCATCAACCACATCCGCGAACTCTCGCCCAACACCCGCATCGAGGTGCTCGTGCCGGACTTCCGCGGCCGTCTGGACCGCGCCCTTGCCATTCTCAACGCAGGCCCTCCCGACGTCATGAACCACAACCTGGAAACGGTGCCCCGCCTGTACAAGCAGGCCCGCCCGGGTTCGGACTACATGCACTCGCTCAAGCTGCTGGCCGAGTTCAAGAAACTGCACCCCGACGTGCCCACCAAGTCCGGCCTCATGCTGGGCCTGGGCGAAACCGACGAGGAAATCCTCCAGGTCATGCGCGACATGCGCGAGCACAACGTCGACATGCTCACCATCGGCCAGTACCTGCAGCCTTCCGAGCACCACCTGCCGGTGTTGCGCTACGTTCATCCCGACACCTTCGCCATGTTCGAGCGGGAGGCTTATGCGATGGGGTTCAGCCACGCGGCAGTGGGGGCGATGGTGCGGTCTTCTTATCATGCGGATGAGCAGGCGCATGCGGCTGGCGTCAATTAGCTTCATGGGTTGAGCAATTAGTGCTGAATGCCGCTCGGATCGATTGATTTTGACGATCCTCGCTCGTCATTTTCCCGTTTTCATGAGATTCGGCTGCCCGGCTAAGGGCTCGATTATTTAATGTTTGAAGCCTTTCAACATTACGTAAGCCCGATTCGGGTGCCTATCCTTTGTCCGATGCTGTGCGGACCATTTGGGTGTGTGCCGGATGCACGTCACCCATTGCAGTGAGCAAATGTTTTAGCGCCGTATATTAGGGCAGTGTTAGCTAGGTCTTAGCTGCGGTACCTTCCTGCCCAGCCGGGGCGGCATATATTCAAGCGCTATGAGCGCTGCGTCTCGGCGTGACAACTGGCATCCACGTATAATAGGTTCTCAATCCTGTGGCATATCAGCAACATTGGCGGATATGACAGTCGCTGGATGAACTGCGTCTCTTCGACACTAGCGCTCGCCTCAAGTACCCGACAAAAGAGCATGACCACAGCCGTGCGCTGGCGGTAGGTCAAAGGGGGGCGCATGGCGATTAGTGGTTGATCGGTTACCGCCGGTCGGGATGAAGGCTAACTCCGGCAGATGAAACCAAGTCCCTCTCGTTATTCATAGTAGGGTAAAATTACAAAAAATTTGATTAAAAACGCACCAATATAGGGGTATGCGTTTAGGGGAGTATTGAATGGCGTTTTTTCCAATTTTCTTGTCGATTGTGTTCGTTGTGCGCAATCAATCCACTCGCCTTGAAAAGATATTAACTGATGCTGTTTCCTGCATTGCTCCGCTGGTTAGCGACTACGAGATCATTGTCGTCGATAATGCATCAGACGATGACAGTGTTTCGGTCCTCAAAACACTTACAAGAGAAGACGGGCTTCCCAATCTGCAAATATATGCGTTGACTAAAGAGGTCGATGCAGACACCGCTTCGTGGGTTGGACTGGAGAACGCACTGGGCGACTTCGTCGCTGTCATTGATCCATTGGCGGACGATATCGAATTCCTGCCAGAGATGCTGGAGAAAGCGGTCAGCGGGGCCGATGTAGTATTTGCAAATAATGAAATAAAAGCCACCCAGACTTTACCCTATCGTGTTTCGTACGCCGTCTTTAATGGACTCTACAAGCGCTTTAATGGCATTCATCTTGCCAAAGAGGCGCCGCAATATCGCGTATTGAGTAAGAGAGTCGTGAATTTTATTCTTCAGCACCCGCAACCTGCGATGACGTATCGGCATCTTCCTGCAACAGGGGGATTTGCGCGCGTCAATCTCAACTACAGGTCGGAACCCAAGCTCATTCACACCAAACGGCTGGGCGAGAGTATTGATCGAGGCATGCGTTTGTTGGTGTCGACCACTCGCGCGCCTATGCGTCTTGTGACCTCGTTGTCGTTGTTTGGCGCAATTGCCAATTTGGTGTACTCATTTTATGTCGTTACGGTCGGTCTCTTGAAGACCGATGTTGCGCCTGGCTGGATGAGTTTGTCGCTGCAACAGTCCGGAATGTTCTTTCTGATTTCCCTGGTTCTGCTTGTGCTCGGCGAATACATACTGCATATGGTGAGCCTGTCGAACGAAGGGCCGCTATATCATGTGGGGCAGGAGTTCACCAGCGCCCGCATGACCCGGCGTGAAAAGTTGAATATCGAGGAAATAATAGTCAATCCGCAGATTGCACTAGACACTCGCTCTGAGCGAATTGTCAGATGATTCATTTAGATCAGGGTGCAGTCATTGTTGGGGGCGGATTTTACGGCGCTGCCATTGCTATTTACCTGGCCAAGCAGCGAGGGTTTAAGCGTATCGTTCTGGTCGAGCGTGAGGCCGCACTTCTCTCGCGCGCCTCATACAACAATCAGGCACGTGTTCATAACGGCTATCACTATCCGCGCAGTTTCACGACAGCGTATCGAAGTCGCGTCAATCTACCCAAGTTCGTGCGAGACTGGCCCGATGCGATAACGAAGGACTTCACCAAACTCTACGCGATTGCACGTCGTAATTCCAAAGTCACGGCCAAACAGTTCGATCGATTCTGCCGAGAAATCGGGGCGGAAATCCAGCCAGCGGAGCCGTCGCTGCGTGCATTGTTCGAACCGGGCCTAATTGAGGAAGTTTTTCTTACCAGAGAATATGCTTTCGACTCGACCAAGCTGGCTCGCTGGGCAAAGACGGAGCTGCAAGATTGCGGAGTGCAGATCCGCCTTCAAACGAGTGTAACGGCGATATCGCAAGGCCCAAACCAGACGTTGCAGGTCTCCCTGGCGCCCAACGATGGGCCTGAGGAGTTGATCGCTTGTCGCTACGTGTTCAACTGTACGTACAGCGGACTCAATCAATTCAAGGGAGATTTTCCCGGTACCGGGCCCGGCTGAAGCAGGAAATTACCGAAATGGCATTGGTGCAAGCGCCGCCCGCGCTCGAAGGCCTGGGCATCACTGTCATGGATGGTCCGTTCTTTTCGATGATGCCGTTTCCTGCCCGGGGTTTGCATACGCTTTCACATGTGCGATATACCCCTCACATGCACTGGACTGACGAGCCAGGCACTGATCCGTACCAAAAACTCGATCAGTATGGGCGGGAAACACGCGTCGATCGTATGCTGAGAGATGTAGGGCGCTATCTACCGGCCGTGCTTGATGCCAAATATGTCGACTCACTATTCGAGATCAAGACAGTCCTGGTGAAGAACGAGGGCGATGACGGACGGCCAATTTTGTTTGAAAGGCACTCGGCATTGCCTGGCTGTTATTCCGTGCTGGGTGGAAAAATAGACAATATATATGATGTGCTTGAAAAGTTGGATGCGGAAAGTTTCTAAACATCGCAGCTAGAGAGAGCATTCGTATCCGGAGCGAAAAAATGAATAATGCATTAATTGGTTTTTCGGGATTCGTAGGGAGTACGCTTCTCAAGCAGCACTCTTTCGAGGCGCTCTATCGTTCCACCAACATAGGTGAAATAGAGGGGCGATCGTTCGATACCGTTGTCTGCGCGGGCGCGCCGGCACAGAAATGGATCGCCAATAGGGATCCTGAGGCGGACAGGCAGAAGATTGATGCCCTTATTGCGCACATCAAAACCATCAAATGCAGAAATTTCATCCTGATAAGCACGGTTGATGTATTCAAAGAGCCGGTGGGAGTAGATGAAGATACGCCAGTTGATGAGTCCGGACTCCATGCCTATGGACTGCACCGGCGGCTACTTGAAAAGTTTGTGGCGTCTCACTTTTCAAATCATTTGATAGTGCGCCTGCCCGGGCTCGTTGGCCCGGGCTTGCGAAAAAATGTCATTTTTGACTTCCTTAATGACAATAATCTGCACGCGATTGAGAGCCGGGGAGTGTTTCAGTTTTACCCAATGGTGAATCTCTGGTACGACATTCAGACCGCGCTTGATGCCGGCCTGAACCTGGTTCATCTCACCGCAGAGCCCATCAGTGTGGCCGACGTTTCGAGTAAGGGCTTTGGCAGGGTCTTCGATCAAGTATTGGCCAATGCTCCGGCGGTCTATAGCATGGAGACCATTCACGCTCAATTATTCGGAGGTTCGGGGCGTTATCAATATGGTGTCCGCGAAACCGTCCAGGCAATCAGAGCCTATGCGCAATCCGAGCCGCTTACGAGAAGCGCTGATTCGGGAGTGAAATCTTGAGGTTGGCTATTTCAAATATCGCCTGGGATACCACCGAGGACAAAGCTATAGCGGCCTTGCTTCGGCGCCATAATGTGGACGCGATTGATATCGCTCCAGGCAAATATTTCCCCGAGCCGGGCAAGGCAACTGACAAGGACATTGTCCGTGTCAGAGCCTGGTGGCTTGAGCGTGGCATCGAAATCACGGGCATGCAGGCTTTGCTGTTCGGCACAACGGGTTTGAACGTCTTTGGCCCGCAAGATTCGCGAGATGCGATGCTCGAGCATCTTGCCGGAGTATGTCGCATTGGCGCGGGCCTGGGAGCAAACCGAATCGTCTTTGGCTCGCCAAAGAACAGGGATCGTTCTGGTTTGACCGATCAGGAGACCATGGATATGGCGGTCGCGCTCTTCGGGCGTCTTGGAGACATCGCCAAATCTTATGGTGTCTTGATTTGCCTTGAGCCCAACCCCCCTTGCTACGGTGCCAATTTCATGACTACCAGTCGTGAAACGGCGGAGGTGGTTCGGCAGGTCGGTCATCCGTCCATAAAAATGCAGCTGGATACAGGCGCGCTCACGATCAGTGGCGAGGAGCCCCAAACGGTATTCCGAGAATGCGCCGATCTCATTGGACACATCCATGCGAGCGAGCCGGACTTGGTGCCTTTAGGTGATGGCGGAACTGATCATGCCGAGGCGGCCGTGGCGCTGAAACATTATCTGCCAAACCACGTCGTATCTATCGAAATGGTGGCGACCAAGAACGAACCGCATATTGTGTCAATTGAGCGTGCTCTAAACGTTGCGATTCAACACTATCGAAGTGACAGCATTGGGGCGCACGTATGAAGTGGCTTGTCTTGATTCTCGGCATTGCATCCAACGCCTCGGCCAGCGTCCTGATCAAGATGGCTATGATACCACCACGAAAGTTTCCATCCCTCAGTGCACCTATGGCCGCCTTGCAGAATTGGCCATTTTGGCTGGGGCTGGGGCTATATGGCATTGCATTCCTGCTGTACGCCGCTGCCCTGGCTCGCCTGCCACTCAATGTGGCCCATCCCGTACTGACCGCCGGCGCGGTGGCAACGGTCGCCATGTGCTCGGTGCTGATATTTCGGGAACCGTTTCATTGGACGACGGCAGTGGGGATTGGATTGGTAATCGCGGGTGTTGCGCTGATCACGGCTCGAGTGGCCTGACGATTGACGGAAGAAAGAATAATGAATTCCAGTATCTCACCTGAAGTTCGTGCCACTTGGCAGGTTCCAACCTTTGACACCCCCCTATGGCTCGGTCGTCAGCATGCCTGGTGCGTTGCGATTCCGGTTATCAATGAAGGCGAACGTATCACGAGCCTGCTTTCCAGAATGGCCGTCCTCAAAATTAGTGAGGCCGCAGACATCATCATTGTCGATGGTGGCAGCACTGATAACTCGCTTGAGGTGGATGCTCTGCGGCAGCATGGCGTTCGCGGGCTACTGGTCAAAACCGGTCCCGGAAAATTGAGCGCGCAGCTACGCTGTGTCTATGCATTCGCGCTTGATCAAGGCTACGAAGGCATCGTCAGCATTGATGGGAACGATAAAGACGACCCTGAAGCAATACCACGCTTCATTGCGGCGCTCAAGGAAGGCGTGGACTTTGTGCAGGCTTCGCGCTTTATTTCGGGGGGACAGGCGGAAAACACCCCGAAATCTAGAGACCTTGCCATTCGTTTTATCCATGCACCGATGCTTAGCCTGTTCTCCGGCTTTAGATGGACCGATACCACTCAAGGATTCCGTGCCTACAGCAGGAGAATGTTGCTCGATCCGAAAATTGCTCCGTTTCGAGATATATTCATGACTTATGAGCTGTTGGCATATCTCTCCCATCGTGCTCCCCGGGAAGGGTACCACTGCCTCGAACTGCCGACGATTCGGCGTTATCCCAAAGGCGAAGTGCCGACAAAGATCTCCAGTTTTAAGGGAAATCTGGCCGTACTGGCCATTCTATTGCGCGCATGCTTGAATCTGTATGCGCCGAAGAAATAAGGGATGCACGGCTTTGACGAAACGTCAATATGATCAGTTTCGAATTCAGTGAACCCATGACTGCCCCCATGTGGGACATTCTCGATCACTCGCCTGTAGCCGCGCGCGGCATCGGTGGCAGCTTGTTGCATAGACTGAACCGTCAAGGGGGTGTTCGGCAGGCGCTTACCGATATCTGTCTTAGCTAAGTTCTGATAGCAGGTCCGGCAGATGCGGGGGACCTGGTAGATCATTCGATACGCCACACAAGGGCGTCGAATTGCGCGGAGCGATTGCTATAGGCATCAGCGCGCCCAACTACCAGGACCGGATTGCTTTGCTACTCTTCAGCCGCACCTTGTCTGCGTGGACTTGCTATGCGCCATGACGTCATATGCTTGATACGACGCTGGTACCGCGCGGCGACAAAAGAATGTCCGGCAGATACTTGCACATAAGCAGCATGCCCACACAGAAAGAGTAGTGATGATGGGGTAAGATGGCGTCGGCGGCTGTCATGCATGAGTTTGGCGCCATAAGGTCTTGCGGGTGTGCGAGAAATTATGCGCGACAGGTGCCACCAAAGTCTACCGAGAAGATCAGAAATTAACTGCATGCGCGTATGAAATGTACAAAATAAAAGTATTCAATCGGCTGGGAGTGACATACGCCATTACGAGCAAGCTCTCGCCCAGTATGTTGTATGTCGCGGTGCTGTTTTTTTCTGGCGTGTGTTTTCTGCCAGGTATCGTTATGACAGACACCATGACGAGATGGGTAGGCGCGTACACGATAGTCGGCAAGCTTGATATTTCATGGGGTCTGGAGCTATGGCTCGCACCCACAATGACATGGCTCATGGTGCCGTTTGCCGCAACGAAACATGGCGCACAGTACCTCCTTGCCGCACAGATCGCCTACCTAATGCTTGGCGGCGTGGTATGGATGTATTTTTCGTCGTGCCGCGCCCTTGGTGGGTCGCCGTAGTTTTCATGATTCCGTTGGTCTTTGCATATGCGAGTTTCATCGTTCCGGACGTCTGGACGCTAGCAGCGATTCTGGCGATTGTGGGGTGTTTCTATGCGTTGGAGAATTCTTGGCGTACCGTTCCTTTTATTCTGCTCTTATTCTCTAGCGTCGTCTTGTTTGGATTTCGGCAGAACTCATTGGTCCTTGTGCCCTTTGTTTGGTTTTTTATCGCGCGGTTGCAAGGCCCGTCCAAGCGTGTAAAGGCAGGTATGGTCGCGTTGACGATAGTCGCGCTGTCCATCATTCAATGGGTTCCATCCATTATGGGTTTCGCCGGACATGATAGCTCTGCGTCCGCACCGGCGTGGGAGCTGGCGGGTGCAATCAGGGTCGCTCGGGAGAGCGGCGTAGCCTTGGATTCGACATTGACCTTTGAGGGCATCGTAGACACTGATCTCGTCACGAAACAGCATTCGTTTGTAACGATTGATACCCTTATTTGGGGGGAGAGTGCAGCGATACCAACTACAATCATAATGCAAAAGGCGACGGATATTAAGTCCAGGTGGTTAAATATGATATTTAAACATCCAATAATATATTTGAAAACAAAGCTGAGAATTTATGAATGCATGTTGGGGCTGTGCGAGGACTATCTGCAAACTCAGATAGCATGCGTTAATCCTTGGCCGCAGTTGAATGAGCACTTAAAAACCTGCGCCTCCACCGGCTACGGTTCCAAGATTTTGGAGGCTATTAATCGAATACAGGGGGCGATGGGGGTATTGTTGCTCCCGATATTTTGGCTTCCGGTGTCTGCGATGGTGATGCTTTTAAGTTGGCGGATATACAGTCGCTACGATCGAATGCTGATCGTTCTGGCGGCTGCGTATCTCGGAAGTTTCTTTATACTTAATCAAGCGGCATCGTTCAGATACCTGTTTCCTACGTACGTGGTGTTCACGGCGTATCAGATTCGATTTCTACTCTCTCTGTTTTTGCCGGCAAGTGGTCCAGCGCGCGCGTCGCTCGGGTGATCTTCCGTTGGCTCATTCAACCTGGCTTCCAGACTCTGCGCGTGGCGAAGGTTCGGCAACGCAGGCCATGATCAATCGGTTGGAAAACACCCGCTTCCCCGGCCGCAACTGCTGTCGCACCCGTGACCCTGCTTGCTTGTGGGAGTTCTGCCGGTAGGTGTTAGCGCCGGTGTAATACTGACCCACCCCGTCGGAGTAAATCTGACCCACCTGGGCAATGATGGTGGCTTTTTGGCCACCGACAATGTTGACTCAGGAGCAAGCAGTGGAGATCAAGGTAATGGCGCGTCGCGGCGTCAGCATTCGGGAGATGGCCAAGCAGCTAGGCTGCTCACGCAACACGGTCAGGCGATACCTGCGTGAGGCCGATGCCCAGCAGTACCGGCCCCGCGAGGCACGGGCCACCAAGCTGGATCCGTACAAGGACTATCTGCGCGGTCGCATCGAAGCGGCCCGACCGCACTGGATACCGGCAGCCGTACTGCTGCGAGAGATCCAGGAACTGGGCTATCCCGGTGGCGTGACGCAACTCAAGGAGTTTCTGGGTGCCCACAAGCATCAGGAACCTGAACCGGTCGTTCGTTTCGAGACGCCTCCCGGCAAGCAGATGCAGGCCGACTTCACTCACATCCGGCGTGGCCGCGATCCACTGATGGCCTTCGTGGCCACGCTGGGATACAGCCGTTCGAGCTGGGTACGGTTCACCACCGACGAGCGCGCCGACACCTGGTTCGGATGTCTGCGCCAGGCCTTCACCTACTTCGGCGGTGTGCCTCAGCACGTGCTGTTCGACAACGCGGGGG
>NZ_LHSJ01000071.1:0-15612 GCF_001270295.1 Achromobacter sp. DMS1
GTTCAGGGCAATGAGCGACTTGGGCACGTCGGCCAGGAGGCCGCCCGCGATGCCCAGCCCGACCAGCGACAGGGCGGGCGCCAGACAGCTCACGCACAAGACGGACACGGCCAGCACCCCCGCTGCCGGCAGCCACCCCGGCCGAGGCCGCGCCGCCGCGGCGGCCGACAGCCAGCGCGAACGCCATGAAGGCCAATGCCAGGCCCACCGTGATAGCGGTGAAGTACTCCTGCTTGCGCACGAAGCTGATCGCCCAGGCCTGCGGGCGCTCGTAGGCCAGCGTGCCGCCGGCGGCGAACTCGCCGGGCAGGAAACCGCACGCTTCCGCCGCGGCCGGGGTGGCGGGCACCTCGAACACGGCATAGCTGACGGCCGCATAGCCCAGCGCGGCCAGAAGAAAGACAATGCACATCAGGCGACGGGGAATCATGGGAACCTCCCGGCGGGTGGCGGGGCGGGACGCGCCCCGAGGGATCAATAGCAGATGCTGGGCGCACCGTCGCTCATGAACTCGACCAGCTTGGCGCCGCCCACGATCTTGGCGCCGGCGACCAGCTTGTTCTCGTCCAGCCCGCGTTTCTTGAAGCAGGGCGAGCAGACATAGATCTCGCCGCCGGCGGCCGCGAAGCTGTCCATCAGCTCCTTCAAGGGCGCGAAGCCTTCTTCGTGGATATCGTCGGCGTAGCCCTGCTGCGACAGACGAGTGCCTTCGATGGACAGGAACACCACGGTCTGCTTGTCGGATGCGACGGCGGCATTGGCGACGACGAAGGCCACCGTGGCCTTGTCGGTATCGTTCTTGGAGCAACTCAGGGAAACGACGAATTTTCCAGCCATGGCGATTCTCCTTTGGCGACAATGAAAAGAAGGCGGCGAGAGAAGCGCCGCCGTTCCTACCAATCCGGCCGGGACCGTATCCAGAACGTGTGGGTCTCGGGCTCGTAGCGTTCCAGCTCGTTGCGGGTCATGCGGCAGAACGCCGGAATATCGTGTATCGCCCCGGCGTCATGGGCCACGACGCGCATGACCTTGCCGGGCATTTTCTTCAGATGCTTGCGCAGCTTGAGGATGAGCTCGCCGCAGCCCATGTGGCCAGCATCCCAGAAATCGTCGCCTTCGTTGGGCGTCAGTGCAGGCATGGGGCAAGTCCGGACGAATATCGCCACGCGCTCCGGGGCGACGAGGCCCCGAACGCGCAAAGCCGGGTGCGGCCAGCGGGCATTGCTCCGCCGCGCTCAGGGTCGACGACCTTGAGCCGCGCGCGCGGCAGGCGCATGAGGAAAAACGGGCCGGAAGAAAAAACAGGCAGTCATCATGGCAAGGACCTTGCACAGTAACCAGGGGAAGCAGCCGGGCGGCCGCGGGTTTATGCATATTACCTGTCCGGCGGGAAAGACAAAAGACTTTGCGCCGGAACCCGAGTTCTTGCTCATCAACACGGTGGGCGCCGCGGGCATTGGTGCCCGCCGCACAACAGTGCGCTTCCCGCGGCGGGTCTACCGGGCGCAACACGCCAGACCTGCGATGCCGTCGTCATTTCTCCCGACGCAAGGACTTCCATGAACACGCACGACCCGCGGCGCGCTTCGCCGCCATGCCGGCCGGCTGACCTTCGCCGGCGACGCCATGTTCCCGGTGGGATTCGATCACCCCGAATGGCACAACGGCTTCGAGCACGACCCCGAGGAGTCCGCCCGCGTCCGCATCGCCCTCCTGCGCGAACTGGCGGAAAACCGCGGACTGCTCGTCGCCGCCCACCTGCCGTTTCCGTCCGTGGGCCGGGTCGCAGCCAATGGCGAGGCGTTTCGCTGGGTGCCGGTGATGTGGGACTACTGACTGCGGCGCAGGCGGGCGGTGACATACTATGGTTTGGCCGAGCTTTCCATCCACCATACGGGAACCCTGCACCGTGACTGAACTCACCACCCTGAACGGGGCAACCATCGCCTTCGACCTCGACGGTACCCTGGTCGATTCGGCGCCCGACCTGATCGGCGCCATCAACGCAATCCTGGTCGCGGAAGGCTTGCGGCCCCTGGCCTACGAACAAGGGCGCCCCTATGTCAGCCGCGGGGCCCGGTGGCTGCTGCAAAGGGGGCTCGAGATTGCTGGAGAGCGGGAGCCGGCCGCCCGCACGGCGGCGCTGTTCGGCCACTTCATCGACCACTACAGCGAACACATCGCGGACGAAAGCCGGCCGTTCCCGGGTGCCATTGATGCGTTGAAGGTTTTGAAAGCGGGGGGCGCCAGGCTTGTGGTCTGTACCAACAAGCCCACTGATCTGTCGCGCAATCTGCTGGCCAGGCTGGACATGGCGGAGCTGTTCGATGGGGTTGTGGGCATGGACGCGGTCACCGCGCCCAAACCCGATCCCGCCCACCTGATCGAAGCCGTGGACGCCGTGGGCGGCGACCTGTCTCGCACCGTCATGGTCGGCGACGCAGACATCGACGCCGGCGCTGCCAGAGCCGCCGGGACGCCGTTGATACTGGTCAGCTTCGGCTACACCGAAATCCCGGCCGCGCAACTGGCGCCCGACGTCCTGCTGCATCGCTTCGACGATCTGGCAGGCGCCTGCGCCGCCCTGCTGGGCCGGACTAGAAGCGCACGGCCAGCGTGAACAGGCCCGACTGCTGCCGGCTGCCGCCGCCGAACTGCGCGTCGTAGGCGATGCCGGCCGTCGTGTTGCGCGCGATCGTCATTTCCGCCCCCAGCCCGAACACCGCGGCGTCACGCGCGATGGGCACGCCTGCCACCGAGAAGGTGCTGCCGCCGTCGAAGGCCAGCTGCTGCTTCGGCTTCACGTCGCCCATTGCATGGCGCCAGCCCAGCGATGCGGTCAGGCGGCCCGGGGCATGGTCCGCGCCGAACGCCCACGCGCCGCGCAGGCCCAGCGTGGTGCTCGTCACATCGTCGGTGCGGCCCGATCCGTGCAGCGCGGCCGAGCCGCCCGATTCGTCGAAGCCGCGCGTGCGCAGGTGGTTCCACGCCATGCCGGCGTATGGCTCCACGGAATAGGCGTCGCCCACCGGCAGCCTGTAGCCCAGCTCGGTGAACACTTGCGTCGATGAGCCGTGATAGGACGACTCGAGCCGCTGGCTCAGGCTCCCGGCCGCCACGTCGCGTTTCGTGTCGATATCGTGCCAGGTGTAGGCCGCGCCGGCCATGAAGCGGAACCGGCCCGGACCGGCCCGGAAACTCCGTCCGCCGAACAAGGTCGCCGTATAGCTGTCGACATCCGTGCGCGACGACGTGTTGGCGATCGAACTATGGCTGCCGATGTAGCCCAGCGCGCCGCCCAAACGCCAGCCGCCGCCCACCGCCCCGTCGCCGCCGACGAAGAGGCCGCCGTCCGATTGGCGCACGCGGGAAGCGTTGCCGTCGCCCGCGAAGGTGCGCCAATTGCCGAATACCTGCGCCCAGACCGGATGCGCGCCGCTTTGCGGCAGGGCCTCGGACGACGGCGCACCCAACTGGGCCATGGGGCGTCCGGCCAGTGCCGGCGCGTCGAGGTTGCCGCGCAAACGGGCCAGCGGCAGCGTGCGCACGGTATCCCCCAGGCTCTGCAATACGCTGGCGGTGCTCGCATAGGCTTCGCCGGAAAGCATGTTCAAGGCCGAGCGCGCCTGCTCCGGCGTCATGGCAAGAACCGCCGTCGCCACCTGGCTGGCGCCGCTGCCTTCGGCCGCGTTCGCGACCGAACCCGTCAGGGCCTGGTTGCCATCGCTCGCCGACGGGGATGTCGCGCCGGTTGTGCTGCCGGCCGGCGCGCCGCCGTTTCCGGCCGAAACCGATGCGCCTGCCCCCAGGGACGCTTCATGACCAACGCTTGCGGAGGCGTTTTCGCTCGAGGACGATCCGGTCCCGGCCGACGACGCAGCGCTTTCGCCGCCGGACGATCCGTTTCCGGCCGATGGCGAAGCGCCTCCCGCCGCGGGTGGCGCTTCGCCATCCAGCGCGCCGCCCACGGCGCTCTGGTTTCCGGTGTCGCCCACGCTGCCGATCGGCACGTCGTTGCGCGTCAGCGTCATGAACGCATTCTTGGCGTCATAGCTCAGCGTGGGAGTGAGGAACGCATATGCGCTCGACGCGCCTGTGAACCGGCCCTGTATGCCGCCATCCGCCGTCAGGATGTTGTAGGTCGTGCGCGGCGCATAGTTGCCGTCGGGCCCCACATGCGCCACCGTGCCGTCGAGGCGGGCAACGCCCGTGACGTGGATGCGGTCGCTCGCGCTGCCCGCGGGGTCGGCATGCACGCGATAGACGGTGTCCTGGCCGAAGGCAAGATCGCCGTTGACGGTGAGCGTGCCGATGGGCGAGCCGTCGTTGCCCGGGGAGACGACCGCCGTGGGATAGAGCGTGGTGCTGCCCACCTGGCCCACGCCCGCCAGCACGACTTCGCGGCCGATATCGATGGGGCCGTTCAGTTTGCCGTCGATCTCCAGCGCGCCATCGGCGATCAGAATGGGGCCGGACAGGCCGCTGCTGTCGGCCCTCAGGATCAGCGAGCCCGGACCGGTCTTGACGAAGCCGCTCGTGCCTTGCAGCGGGTTGTCGATGGTGTCGACGAATTGGCCCGAGGCATAGGTGCCGTCGCCGACGACCAGGGCCGGCGGATTGCCGCCGTTGGCCACCAGGGTAATGGGCGCGCCTTGCACACGGTACCGGTCGGTGGCGAACTGGATGCCCGACACGCGCACGGAACCGGCTCCGCCATCGACAGTCACCGTGCCGGCCACGCCGGTGAAAATCGCGTATCCGCCATCGGGCAAGGCTCCCGCGGCATTGGTCGGGCTATTCCAGTTCGTGCCCGCCGCAGACCACGTACCGTCGCCGCCGCCCGCTCGCGTGGCCGACGCCGCGCCGTTGCCGTTCCACAAGTTCGTCGTGCTCGGCCCCAGGATGAGATTGATCTGTTTGTCGCCGGTCAGCGACTGGATGGCCGCCGCCGGCACGGAGTCGCCGGTCACCGCGCCCAGCGACAGCCCGTTGCCGCTCAGCGTGCCGCCGTACGACAGGATGCGGTAATAGCCGGCGTTGACGCCCAGCGTATTCACCGAAACATTCAGCGTCGTGTTATTGAGGCTGACGTTGCCGCTCACGGTGATGTTGTCGCCCGTGCCGGGTTGCGTAATGGGCAGCCCCGCATAGCCCGTCTCGAAATCGAACACGGCATTGTTCATCGACAGATTGCCGTTGACCACGAGGTTGCCGTTGGAAACCCCGGTGGGCGTGCCGACGGCATACCCGGGCGCGACGCGCGAATTGCCCGTCACGCTCAGATCGCCATTGATCGAACCGAAACCCGCAATCACGCCATTCGACGCGGCGGAGACGTTCCCGCCGATTGCGACGCCCGCCCCGCCGCCATTGCCGCCGACCACCAGCGTGCCGCCGCTGACGTCGACCCCGCCGGGGAAGCTGGCCGAACCGTCGAATACCTGGGTATTGCCCGGCGCAACCGTCAGGTCCGCGGCCGTAACGCTACCGCCATAGGACGCGCTCAGCGCGAACGTCGCGGCCAGCCATTTCTTCGTGCCAGATAACAATGTGGTTCCTCCCTGTCTCGATGTCCCGACTCCATACCCGCGCATTACCAGATCGCTATAAACGTATCCTTACGTAATAAACCAATCCGGACGAATGGGATGAGCCTTCGGAAAAAAAGGAGGCAATGTATACCTATTTTTTTGCGGTACCAACAATTAATGGGGAGACAATGCGTAGATTATCGAGATGGCACGAATGGATACCAACCACGGTCGCTGGTTAATAAAAACGGATACCATCCTGCTCATTTTGGATGGCGTTCATGGACACCATCCTTCGGTCAAAACGGCACGCAGCGGATACCATCCGTATCTACGCGCCTGCCCGCTCGCCACGCGCTTTTCGGTCGCGATTTGGAAATAAATGGATACGATCAGGCGATGACGATGGGCGCCCGGCCCCACTTGGCCTTTACGGGGCGACAGGCTTCGGAATGCCCGGAATGCAGACGGCCCCGGCGCTCCGGAGGCCGATCTTCTTTGCGCATCAGCACATCGCAGGCAGCCGAAACTCCGCGGCCCTGCGCCAGTTCCATGGTTATTCTCTTGGCGTTGGCGGTTTCCGCTTTCTTTGCCTTTCGCCCAGATACCTGTTCGGCAATTACCGGGGTTGCCGGGACGATCGGCTCCTGCTTCGCAGGTGCGCAGTTCGCGCGCTGATGCATAATGCCGAGAAATGCCGTATCAAATATCTCGGCAGCGGAAATCCGGTTATATCAGCAGCGCCCGTCCAGCAAAATCCATTATGAGAACTCAGCCAGATCGCAAGGATTCCAGACGCCCGTCGCATTATCCTTGAAAATCAGGAGAATGAGATTTGAATATAAATTTCCACAGATTCCCGGATAACAGAACAACTGATATTGGCGCGCAGCCCCAGCAATCGCGCGTGCGTCGACCGCCGCGTGCGCGGACAGTCCGCCCCGGCTCCAGGCCGCAACCGGCCCTTTCTCCCCGATCTCCGCACCAGAGACAAAACAGGCCGCATCCGCGGCCTGTCCCATTTCTTCCCTGACAACAGGAAGAACGATCAATCCACAACCACCCTCACTCCACCGTCACACTCTTGGCCAGATTGCGCGGCTTGTCGACGTCGGTGCCGCGCGCGCAGGCGGTGTGGTACGACAGCAGCTGCAGCGGAATGGTGTGGAGGATGGGCGAGAGCTTGCCGTAGTGTTCGGGCATGCGGATGACGTGCATGCCTTCGGCGCTCTGGATCTTGCTGTCGGCGTCGGCGAAGACGTAGAGCTCGCCGCCGCGCGCGCGGACTTCCTGCATATTGGATTTCAGTTTTTCCAGCAGGGCGTCCTTGGGCGCGATGGTGACGACGGGCATGTGCTCGGTGACGAGCGCGAGGGGGCCGTGCTTGAGTTCGCCGGCGGGATAGGCTTCGGCGTGGATGTAGCTGATTTCCTTGAGCTTGAGCGCGCCTTCGAGGGCGATGGGGTAGTGCATGCCGCGGCCGAGGAAGAGCGCATTTTCCTTGGAGGCGAAGCGATCGGCCCAGGCCATGATCTGGGGCTCGAGCGCGAGCACGGAGCCGATGGCGGCGGGCAGATGGCGCAGGGCCTTGAGGTGTTCGGCTTCCTGTTCGGCGGTGAGGCGGCCGCGCGACTGGGCGAGCGCCAGGGTGAGCAGGAACAGCGCGGTGAGCTGGGTGGTGAAGGCCTTGGTGGAGGCCACGCCGATTTCGACGCCGGCGCGGGTGATGTACGAGAGCTTGCACTCGCGCACCATGGCGCTGGTGGCGACGTTGCAGATGGTGAGGGTGTGCTCCATGCCGAGCGAGCGCGCGTGCTTGAGGGCGGCGAGCGTGTCGGCGGTTTCGCCGGACTGCGAAATGGTGACGACGAGCGAGCGCGGGTTGGGCACGCTGTCGCGGTAGCGATATTCGCTGGCGATCTCGACGTTGACCGGGATCTGGGCGATGGATTCGATCCAGTACTTGGCGGTGAGGCCGGCGTAGTAGCTGGTGCCGCAGGCCAGGATGAGGAGCGAGTCGATCTCCTTGAAGATCTTGTAGGCGTCGTCGCCGAAGAGCTCGGGAGTGATGCTTTCGATGTCCTGCAGGGTGTCGCCCACGGCGCGCGGCTGCTCGAAAATTTCCTTCTGCATGTAGTGGCGGTAGGGGCCGAGTTCGGCAGCGCCGGAGTGCACGTGCACGGTGTGGGCCTGGCGCTCGACGGGACGGCCGTCGGCGTCGACGATCCAGACGCGCGAGAGCTGCAGGTCGGCGACGTCGCCGTCTTCGAGGTAGATGATCTGGTCGGTGGTGCCGGCCAACGCCAGCGCGTCGGAAGCGAGGAAGTTCTCGTCCTTGCCCAGGCCCACCACCAGGGGCGAACCCTGGCGCGCGCCAACGACGCGGTGCGGCTCGTCGCGGCAGAAGACGGCGATGGCGTAAGCGCCCTGCAGGCGGCGCACCGCCTGCTGCACGGCTTCGAAGAGGTCGCCGGCGTAGAGGTGGTTGACCAGGTGGGCGATGACTTCGGTGTCGGTCTGGCTTTCGAAGACGAAGCCGGCGGCCTGGAGTTCGGCGCGCAGCTCGTCGTGGTTCTCGATGATGCCGTTGTGCACCAGCGCGATGCGCGGCTCGTCATTGCCCAGGTGCGAGAAATGCGGGTGGGCGTTGTGGGTGGCGGGCACGCCGTGCGTGGCCCAGCGGGTGTGGGCGATGCCGGTAAAGCCGGACAGGTGATCCTGGGCGACCTGCTCGGCCAGCTCGGCCACGCGCTGGGTGCTGCGGGTGCGGCGCAGGTGTCCGTCGAGGTAGACGGCCACGCCGCAGGAATCGTAGCCGCGGTATTCCAGACGCTTGAGGCCTTCGATGAGAATAGGGGTGATGTCGCGCTGGGCGACGGCGCCAACAATGCCGCACATGGGAAACGACTCCGGAAAGTTCAATATGGACCGCATTGTGCGCGTGAAGACAAGAAATTTGATTTCTTTATCTACTATGCAATGACAGATTATTCCCTTACATATTTGTGATTAAATTATATTTCATTTAATTAATATTATTGAACGAATCATGCAAAATCACGAGCCCGCGCTCCCCGATCTGGACGATCTGGACCTGCGCATCCTGGATCAACTGCAGGAAAACTGCGCGCTGACCAACCAGGATCTGGCCCAGCGCGTGCATGCCTCGCCGCCCACCTGCCTGCGCCGGGTGCGCCGGCTGGTGGAGGAAGGCGTGATTTCGCGGCAGGTGGCGATCCTGGCGCCGGAGAAGCTGGGCAGCACGCTGACGGCCATCGTGGAGGTAACGCTGGACGTACAGGCGGCGGAACGGCTGGCGGAGTTCGAGGCCGCGATGCAAGCCGAGCCGGCGGTGCTGCAGTGCTACCGCGTGTCGACAGGGCCGGATTTCGTGGTGATTGCGCAGGTGCGCGACATGCCGGCGTATCACGCGCTGGTGCACCGGGCCTTTACGGCGGCGGCCAATGTGCGCAACGTGCGCACGTTTTTCTCGGTGCACCGCGCCAAATTCGAAACACGCATCAATGTGCGCGGCTGAGGCGCGCGGCCTTCAGCGGCGCGCGAGCAGGGCCTGGAAACGCGCGAGGTAGCGCTCGCCCATTTTCTGCACGTCGTGCTCGTCGCGCACGTAGGCGTAGGCGCGTTCGGTGACTTCCCGGCGGAATGCGGCATCGTCCAGGCAGCGCGCCATACCGGCGGCCAGCGCCTGGAAGTCTCCCACCCTGCACAGCACGCCGCGCCCGTCAGCCAGGCTTTCCTTGAGGCCGCCGGCGTCGGTGGACACCACGGGCACGCGCTGCAGGAAGGCGTCGAGCACGCTGCTGCCCAGGGCCTCCTCCTCGGAGCTCATGACGAACACGTCGAGGATGCTGTAGAAGTCTTCCACGCCCTTGCGAAAGCCGGCGAAGCGGTAGATGTCTTCGATGCCCAGCAGGCGGGCTTCGTCGCGGGCCTGCCGCTCGCGGTCGCCGCCGGCGCCGAAGTGCAGGAAGACGAAATCGCGCCGGGTCTTGGCCAGCTCGCCCACGGCCCGCACCAGCGTGACGGGATCCTTGTCGCGGATGAGAGCCGCCGAGGTGGCCAGCACTTTCTTGCCCTCGAGGCCGAATTCGCGCACCAGGGCCTGCACGTTGGCGGCGTCGATCTGGTGCGGCTCCACGGCGCTGCGGATGATGACGGGCTCGATGCCCAGCCGCCGCGGTTCGCTGGCCGCCATTTCGCTGATGGCGACGAAGAGGTCGGCGTGGCGCCATTTGAAGCCGGTTTTCCACTCCTCGTTCGGCTTGACCACGAAGGAGGTGCGCCGCGAGAACGCCACGGGCCGGCGGTGCAGCCACTTGGTGAGCACGGCCCAGGTGATGGTGTTGGCCGTCTGGGCGTGGAGGATGTCGTAGCGGCCGGCGCCGGCCAGGAAGCGCAACTGCGCGGGCACGTTGCGCAGCGCATGGACGGTGTAGCCTTCGGCGCGGGCGCGCTCGGCCAGCGGGCCGCCGGCGCGGCACATCAGCTCGACCTCGTGGCCCGCCTTGCGGAAGGCGCGCATGCAATAGAGCGTCTGGCGCTCGCCGCCGCGCCAGCCTTTTTCGAAGTTGAGCTGCAGGATCTTCATGCGCGGCCGATGCCCGAGTAGTCGAAACCCAGGGCGCGCACGTCGGCCGGGTTGTAGAGATTGCGGCCGTCGAGAATGAGCGGCGTCTTGAGCAGCGCCTTCACGCGGTCGAAGTTGGGCGCGCGGAACACCTTCCATTCGGTGACGATCAGGAGCGCGTCGGCGCCGTCCAGTGCGTCGTACATGTCGCGCGCGAAGCTCACGCCGGGCTGTCCCACCAGGACGCGGGCCGCTTCATGCATGGCCACGGGGTCGTAGGCGCGCACTTCGGCGCCGCGCCGCGTGAGCTCGGCGATGACGGTCAGGCTGGGCGCTTCGCGCATGTCGTCGGTGTTGGGCTTGAAGGCCAGGCCCCAGAGCGCGATCTTGCGGCCGCGCAGGTCTTCGCCACAGCGGTCGACGAGCTTTTGCGCCAAGCGGAACTTCTGCGCACGATTGGCGGCCTCGGCGGCCTGGATCACGCGCATGGGCAGCGCATGTTCGGAAGCGGTGTTGACCAGGGCCTGCACGTCCTTGGGGAAGCAGGAGCCGCCGTAGCCCGCGCCGGGGTACAGGAAATGGTAGCCGATGCGCGGGTCGGCGCCGATGCCGCGGCGCACCTGCTCGATGTCGGCGCCCAGCGCCTCGGCGAGGTTGGCCATTTCGTTCATGAACGAGATACGCGTGGCCAGCATGGCGTTGGCGGCGTATTTGGTAAGCTCGGCCGAGCGCACGTCCATGACCATGAGGCGGTCGTGCGTGCGCTGGAACGGTTCGTAGATGCGGCGCATGACGCCGATGGTGAACTCGTCGTCGGCGCCCACGATGACGCGGTCCGGGCTCATGAAATCGTTGATGGCGGCGCCCTCTTTCAGGAACTCCGGGTTGGATGCCACGCTGAACGGGATATCCACGCCGCGCGCGGCCAGTTCGCGCGACACCACGGCCCGCACCTTGTCGGCGGTGCCCACGGGCACGGTGGACTTGTCCACGATGAGCTTGCGCGAGGTCATGTGCCGGGCAATGTTGAGCGCCGCGGCCAGCACGTACTTGAGGTCGGCCGAGCCGTCCTCGCCGGGCGGCGTGCCCACGGCAATGAACTGCACGTCGCCGAAGGCCACGCTCTGCGCCACGTCGTCGGTGAACGACAGGCGGCCGGCCTCCACGTTGCGGCGCACCAGCTCTTCCAGGCCGGGTTCGTAGATGGGGATGCCGCCCTGGCGCAGCAGGTCGATCTTGGCCGAATCCAGGTCCAGGCACATGACTTCGTTGCCCATGTCGGCCAGGCATGCCCCCGACACCAACCCTACGTAACCCGTGCCCACGACGGTGATTTTCATGCCCGAACGCCTTTCAGATAGGTAAGCTTGCGCGCCCGGCCGGTAAAGCCGGGCGTCGGCCGCCATTATAGAAGCCGGCGCCGCCGCGCCGCTCTAGGGACGCAGGCGGGTGAAACGCACCGTATTCACCGCCACCGCCATGGCGGCGCAGGCCGTGCCCAGCAACAGGGCCAGGCTGGGGCCGTGCGCCACGCTCAGGCCGAAGGCGATGGCCACGAGCGCGGTGCCGAAGCTCTGCCCGAACACGCGCGTGGTGGCCTGCAGGCCGCCCGCGGCCCCGCTGCGCGCACGCGGGGCCGCCGAAAGCAGTGCGCGGTTGTTGGGCGTCTGGAAGAACCCGAAGCCCACTCCGGCCACGAACATGCCCGCCAGGATGGGCGCGTTGGAAACATCGGTGGGCAGCGCGGCCAGCCAGAGCATGCCGGCCACCATGGTGGCCGCCCCCACGCCGCTGAGGGTGGCGGCGGAATAGCGGTCGGACAGCCGGCCCGCCAGCGGCGCGATGATGGCGGTGCCCACCGGCCAGGCGCCCATCAGCATGCCTACCTCGAGGTAGGGCCGGCCCAGCACCTGCTGGAAGTAAAACGGCAGAGACACGTAAGAGGCCATCTGCGCCGCGAACGTGCAGGCCGATGCGCCCACCGCGTAGGCCAGCGGCCGGATGCGCAGCAGGTCCACCGGCACCAGCGGCGCGGGCTGCCGCGAGGCGCGCCGCACCAGGAACAGGCCGAACACGGTGGCGATGGCCACCATGCCGATGCCGCGCAGCAGATCCTGCCCCATCATGTCCACGCCGGAAATGAACACGCCGAGCGTCACCATGCTGAGCAGCGCGCTGATCCAGTCCAGCCTGACGTTGTTGCGCGGCACTTCGGGCAGATGGCGCAGGCCGAACATGGCCAGCACGCAGATCGGCAGGTTGACCGCGAAGATCCAGGGCCAGGGCGCCACCGACAGGATGGCCGAGCCCACGGTGGGGCCGAGCACCGACATCACCGCCACCGTGGTGGCGTTGATGCTGATGCCCCGTCCAAGCAGCTTCAGGGGATAGATGTTGCGCACCAGCCCGCCGAACAGGCACATGAGGGTGGCCGCCCCCACGCCCTGGAACATGCGCGCGAAGGTGAGCTGCACCAGCGTGCCCGCCAGCGCGCAGCCCAGCGAGGCCAGCGTGAAGAGCACCAGGCCGAAGGTGAACATACGGCGGAACCCGATGCGCTCGGCCAGCGCCGACATGGGCAGCAGCATGGTGACCACGGCCAGGTTGTAGGCGTTGACGATCCACACCGCCTGCGCGGGCGCGGCATTGAGGTCCACCGCGATGGTGGGCAGCGCCACGTTCGCGATGGTGGTGTCCAGCACCGACAGGCTGATGCCCGTCATGACGGTGGCCGCGGCCCAGTAGCGTCGCGGCGTGGGCAGGCCGTCCGGCGCCGCCCCGGCCCGCCCGGGGCCGGTATGCGCGGCGCCCGTATGCACGGCGCCCGTATGCGCGGCGCCCGCATGCACGGCGCCCGCCTTTTCCTGTGGGGCGGTCACGATTTCTTGACCGGGCGCTGCCATCCCTCGACGGTGACCTGCCGCGCGCGCGAGACGGTCAGCCTGTCGGCCGGCGCGTCGCGGGTGAGCGTGGTGCCCGCGCCCAGCGTGGCGCCGCGGCCCACGCGCACGGGCGCCACGAGCTGCGTGTCGGAGCCGATGAAGGCATCGTCTTCGATGACGGTGCGGTGCTTGTTCACGCCGTCGTAGTTGCAGGTGATGGTGCCCGCGCCCACGTTGACGCGCTGGCCCACGTCGGCATCGCCGATGTAGGCCAGGTGGTTGGCCTTGCTGTCGGCGCCCAGCACGCTTTTCTTGATTTCGACGAAGTTGCCCACGTGGGTGCGGTCGCCCAGCTCGGTGCCCGGACGCAGGCGCGCATACGGACCGATGCGCGCGTCGCGGCCCACTTCGGCCTGGTGCAGATGGCTGAAGGCCTCGATGTGCGTGCCCGCGTCGACGGACACGTCGCGCAGCACGCAGTGCGGGCCGACGCGCACGCCGTCGCCCAGCGTGACCTGCCCTTCGAACACGCAGCCCACGTCGATGAAGACGTCGCGACCGCAGACGAGCGAGCCGCGCAGGTCGAAGCGCGCGGGATCGGCCAGCGTAACGCCGGCTTCGAGCAGGCGGCGCGCCTGCTCGCCCTGCCAGCGCCGCTCGAGCTCGGCCTGCTGCACGCGGCTGTTCACGCCCAGCGTTTCCCAGGCGGCGCCCGGCTGGGCGGCGCCCACGGTCACGCCATCGGCCACGGCCAGGCCCACGGTGTCGGTCAGGTAGTACTCGCCCTGCGCATTGTTGTTGCCGATGCGGCCCAGCCAGTCTTTCAGGCAGGCGGTGGGCGCGGCCAGAATGCCGGTGTTCACTTCCTTGATGGCGCGTTCGGCCTCGGTGGCGTCCTTGTGCTCCACGATGCGCGCCACGTGGCCCTGCGCGTCGCGCACGATGCGGCCGTAGCCAGTGGAGTCTTCCAGCACCTCGGTCAGCACCGCCATGCCGTCGCCGCGCGCCTGCAGCAGGCGCTGCAGGGTGGCCGGCTGCACCAGCGGCACGTCGCCGTACAGCACCAGGGTGACATCGTCCTTGCCATCGCCTTCGAGCAGTTGCGGCACGGCCTGCTGCACCGCGTGGCCCGTGCCGTGCTGGGGCTGCTGCAGCGCGAAGTGCAGGTCAGCGTGGCCTTCGAACGCCTGGCGCACGCGCTCGGCGCCGTGGCCCACCACCACGACGATGCGGGCGGGCTCCAGCTGGCGCGCGCTGTCGAGCACGTGGGCCAGCATGGGTTTGCCGGCCAGCGTGTGCAGCACTTTGGGAAGATCGGACTGCATGCGTTTGCCCAGTCCGGCGGCAAGTATCACTACATTGAGCATAGATTCTCGTTGAAACGCGCCGCGCCGGCCCTCGCGGGCCGGTGGCGCCTGGATTGAAAAAATCAGGTCGGGCCGGAAGGCGCGCCATTCTTCCTGGCGCGCGGCGCGGACTTGCGGGCTGCCTTGGAGGCCGTTTTGGCGGCCGCCTTGGACTGCGTCTTGGACGCGGGCCGGGTTTGCGCGCCGGCCGCCGCGCCTTGCGCGCCTGCGGCGGCTGTGCGGCCTGGGCCGAGGGCATGGTAGCGGCCGTGGCCGCCGCGATCTGGCTGAACTGCCGCTGCAGGAGATCCCACCACGCCTTGGAGGCCGACTGCGCCGCCTGCCCCATCTGCTCGCTCATGCCGGGGCCGGGCGGCTGCGCCGAAGCGCCGGCCTGCGCGGCGCCGCCCTCCCCGCCCGCCTTGTCCGGCTCGGGCGCGGCGGCCTCGGCCTGGCGCGGCGCGGGCTTGATGCCCAGCACCACTTCCAGCGGCGAGGCCGCGCCGCTGTCGCGCACGGCGCTCATGTCGAGATTGGCCGCGCTGTCGACGAATGCACGCAGCGTGCTGATGGTGGAACGCTGCACTTCCATGCCCTGGATGGTGCTCGAAAGCATGGAGAGGTTCATGCGCAGCCAGTTTTCGACCGACCGCAGCTCGGCGATGCGGCGGTCGAGTTCTTCGAGGTTCATGGGGGGAGCGATGGGCAGGCTGCTGGCCAGCCCGCCTGGGCCGGTGAGGCCGGCCCAGGCCTGGCGCATCATTTCCATGCTCGCCAGCAGCGGGTTTCCGGACAGTTCGGAGCTCTGGCCCAAGCCCGGCAGGACGAACGGGTTGCTGTGTTGATCGCTCATTCCAGGTCTCCCCAAGAATCGAAGACGCCGCGATCCGGGCTCACCATCCGGACAGCAGCTGATTGTTTTCCACGCGCACGTGGTCGCCGGAGGCGAAGGCGAAGGGCTGCGCACTGCGGAACTGGCGCTTGCTGCCGTCGCCCATGCGCACGGTGAGCTCATAGTGCGTCACTGTTTGTTGCTGTCTGATATTACGCTCAACTTCGCGGCCTGCCAAAGCCCCACCGACCGCGCCCAGCACGGTGAGCGCCGTCTTGCCGTGGCCGCCGCCGAACTGGTTGCCGACCACGCCGCCCGCGACGCCGCCGGCAATGGTGCCGATGAGATGGTCGCCGTTATCTTGCGCGGGCACGCGGACTTCGCGCACGGACTCGACCACGCCGCAGGTGCCGCAAGCCGCCTGCGCCGGCGC
>NZ_LHSJ01000071.1:16132-20113 GCF_001270295.1 Achromobacter sp. DMS1
GACCTGACGCTGCGCAAGCATGCGGGCGACACCACSYYCRGCGSCRGCRKGYKCCTCCGGCCTGAGCGGCCGCCCGTCACGACGCGATTCCAGGATATTCCCGTGCCTCATTCACCCACTTCCTCCGCTGCGGCTCCCAGGCGTTCCCTGACGCCCATGCTGCTGGTGTTCCTGTGCTCGCTCGCGCCCATCGTCGCGGCGTTCGTGGTGTACCTGAATCCGCAGTGGTGGCCTTCGGAAAGCAGCAATTACGGAACCTTGATCGAGCCGCAGCGTCCCATGCCGGGGCCGGCCGGGTTGCGGCTGCGCACGCTCGACGGCCAGCCCTACGACCTGCGTCGCCTCGAGGGCAAATGGCTGCTCGTCGTCGCCGACGGCGCGGCCTGCCCGGAAAGCTGCGCGCGCAAGCTGTTCATCACTCGCAACACGCATGCCAGCCAGGGCAAGAACGTGGATCGCCTGGCGCGGGTCTGGTTTATCACCGACGACGCGCCGGTGCCGCAGAAGGTGCTGGATGCCTACCAGGGCACGGTGATGCTGCGGGCCGACCCGGCCGAGCTGGCGCGCTTCCTGCTTCCCGCGCAGGCGGGCGAGGGCGCGGCGGCGGCGCTGGCGGCCCCGATCTGGGTGATCGACCCGCTGGGCAACCTGATGATGCAGTTCCCGGCCGATGCCGACGGCGTGAAGGTGCGCAAGGACATCAGCCGGCTGGTCTACAACTCGCGGATCGGGTGAGCAGGATTTGGCACGTCGCGCTTTCAGCGGGTTTCGGTGGGGCGCCTGGAGTATTGAAGCAACAATGAATATGGAACGTATCAAGGCGCGCTACCGCAAGCTGGTTTTCTTCACGTGGTTCCTGACCCTGGACCTCATCATGTTCGGCGCCTTCGTGCGCCTGACGGATTCCGGCCTGGGCTGCCCCGACTGGCCCGGCTGCTACGGCAGCGTCACCCCGCTGGGCGCCATGGGCGACATCCACCAGGCCACGCAGGCCATGCCCTTCGGCCCCGTGACCCTGTCCAAAGCCTGGATCGAGATGATCCACCGCTACGTGGGCTCCATCCTGGGCATGCTCATCATCGCCATCGTGTACATGGCGTGGCGCCATCGCCGCGCGCTGGGCCGCTCGCCCGCGCTGGCCACGGTGGCGCTGGTGGCGGTGTGCGTGCAGGCGCGTTCGGCGCCTGGACGGTCACGCACCGGCTCATGCCGGCCGTGGTGACGGCTCACCTGGTGTTCGGGCTGTCGGTGCTCGCGCTCATGACCTGGCTCTCGGCGCGCGAGCGGCCGCACGCGCGGTGCCCGCCGCCGCCCGGCGGTTCCGGCCCTGGATGATCGGCGGCTTCGCGCTGCTGCTGGCGCAGGTGACGCTGGGCGGCTGGGTCAGCACCAACTACGCCGCGCTGGCTTGCATGGACTTTCCCATGTGCCACGGCCAGTGGATCCCGGAAATGGATTTCCATGGCGGGTATTCCGTGATCCGCGGGCTGGGCGAATTGCCTTCCGGGGAGATGATCTCGCAGCCGGCGCTGACGGCCATCCATTGGGTGCACCGCAATTTCGCCTTCGTGGTGTTCGCGTACCTGGGCGTGCTGGCCTGGCGCCTGCGCGCCGAGCCCGGCCTGCGCGGGCCGGCCACGCTGATGCTGGCGCTGCTGGCGGCCCAGCTCTTCACGGGCCTGACCACCATTTTCTTCCAGTGGCCGCTGCTGATCGCCGTATTGCACAATGGCGGAGCGGCCGGGTTGACGCTGGCCGCCGTGGTGCTGCTGGTGCGCCTGGCGGGGGCGGGAAGCGTCCCTGATTCGGCGCGCGTTTAAAATGGGGCCCATCATGTCCAGTCTCGCCGCTTCCCAAACCGGATTGCTCCGCCAGTATTTCGTCCTCACCAAGCCGCGCGTCACGCAGCTTGCGGTGTTCTGCGCGGTCATCGGCATGTTCCTGGCCGTGCCGGGCGTGCCGGACCTGGGCAAGGTGTTTTTCGGCACCGTGGGCATCTGGCTGCTGGCGGCGGCCGCCTTTGCCATCAACTGCCTCATCGAGCAGGAAGTCGATGCGCGCATGCTGCGCACGGCGCGCCGCGCCACCGCGCGCGGCACGATCTCCGCCTTCCAGGTGCTGATGCTGTCCGGCCTGCTGGGCGGGGCGGGCATGCTGGTGCTGTACCGGCTGGTCAACCCCCTCACCATGTGGCTGACCTTCGCCACCTTCGTGGGCTACGCCATTATCTACACCATCATCCTCAAGCCGCGCACCCCGCAGAACATTGTCATCGGCGGGCTGTCGGGCGCCATGCCGCCCGCGCTGGGCTGGGCCGCCGTCGCCGATTCCGTGCCGGCCGAGGCCTGGGTGCTGGTGCTCATCATCTTCATCTGGACCCCGCCGCATTTCTGGGCCCTGGCGCTGTACCGCAACCACGACTACGCCAAGGCCGGGCTGCCCATGCTGCCCGTCACGCACGGGCAGCAGTTCACGCGCCTGCACATCCTGCTCTACAGCATTGCGCTGCTGGCCACCACGCTGCTGCCCTACGCCATCCGCATGAGCGGCGAGCTCTACCTGGCCGCCGCGCTGGTCCTGGGCGGCATGTTCGTCGCCCGCGCATGGCGGCTGTACCGCGCCTACAGCGACGAGCTGGCGCGCGGCCTGTTCCGTTTTTCCATCCTCTACCTGGCGCTGCTGTTCGGCGCCCTGCTGGTGGATCATTGGTTCGCCCTGCTGGGCTGACCGGAGGTTGTCGATGCATTCCCTGTTTTCCGCCGGCCGCAGGCTCGCCTTGCGGCTGGGCGCGGCCACGCTGGTCGCCGCCGCGCTGGCCGCCTGCGGCGAAAGCAAGCCCGTGTTCAAGGGCAGCGACATCAGCGGCACTCAGCTGGGCAAGGGCCTGGAGCTGGTCGATTTCAATGGCAAGACCCGCCATTTGTCCGATTTCTCGGGCAAGGTCGTGGTTGTGTTCTTTGGTTTCACCCAGTGTCCCGACGTATGCCCCACGTCGCTGGCCGAGCTGTCGGACGTCATGCAGAAACTCGGGCCCGATGCCGACCGCGTGCAGGTGCTGCTGATCACCGTGGATCCCGAGCGCGACACGCCGGAGATCCTGCGCCAGTACGTCACGGCCTTCGACCCGCGCTTCCTGGGCCTGACGGGCACGGCCGACCAGATCAAGAAGGCGGCGGCCTCGTTCAAGGCCTATTACGCCAAGTCGCCCACCAAGGACGGCGGCTACACCATGGACCATACCGCCGCGTTCTACCTGCTGGACGGCAAGGGCGAATCGCGGGTGCTGGCCAACAATACCCTGGGCGCGGACGCCCTGGCGCACGATATCCAGGCGCTGCTCAAGGCACAGTGAGGCGCACCCCCATGGCCCGCCCGAGTCAGGGCCGCGTCGCGGCCCAGGCCTGCAGCGCCGCGCGGGCGGCGTCCTCGAACTCCGCCAGCGCCATTTCGCGGCGCCCCTCGATGATCATCAGCGCGTAGGGCGTGGCCAGCGCGGCCGCTTCCGCGCACAGGCGTGATTCGTCGCCCACCGAAGGCGAGCGCTGGCGCCAATAATTGATGGCGGCTTCGAGCTGGGGCAGGGTCACGGAGTCCATACGGCTATTGTGCACGTTTGGATCGCGGCGGAAAGCCCCCGTCCGGGGCCTTGCAAAGCGTCACGATCGCAACACGCCGATACCCCGCGCCAGTGCTATACCACTGCCCGTCAGTGTCGTTGGAGCATCCACATGAATCCTGCCACGCAATCCGGTTCCCCGCGCCGCGGGCTCCATCCCCTGGTGGCGTCCGCCGCCGTATCCATCATTATCCTGAGCGCCGTCGCGGTCGCCGCCATGCTGGGCTGGCTGCCCTCGATCTCGGCCAATCCCCAGGCCGAATCGGCGCAGTCCGGTCCCGAGGCCGCCAACCTGGCCCCCGCGCCGCCCGCGCCCGGGGGCTCCCGCACCGGCCCAGGCTCAGGCCCAGACTCAGGGCGCCCCG
>NZ_LHSJ01000072.1:0-15418 GCF_001270295.1 Achromobacter sp. DMS1
GCGTGAGCGAGGCCGACCGCGCGCTGGCGGCGCAGCTGCTGGGCAGCGTGGGCCAGGTGGTGTGGGTCGACGGCGACGATGCGCTGGACGGCGTGACCGCGCTTTCGGGCAGCGGGCCCGCGGTATGTGTTCCTGATCCTGGAGGCGCTGATCGCCGGCGGCCGGAAGTCGGGCCTGAGCGCCGAGCAGGCGCGGCAGCTCGCGCTGGGCACGCTGGCCGGCGCACGCGGCTGGCCAGCGAATCCGACGAGCCGCCCTCAGCTGCGCGAGCGCGTCACGTCCAAGGGGGGCACCACGGCCGCCGCGCTCGCCGTGTTCCAGCAGGCCGGGCTGGCCGGCATCATTGAGCAAGGCATGCAAGCCGCGGCCCGGCGCTCGCGCGAGCTGGCCGAGGAATTCGGCAAATGAGCGGCAGCGCGCGCCGCTACGAGCCGATGCGGCCGGCGCAGTTCGCCGTGGCCGTCTGCTGCATGCTGCTGGTGGTGGTGGGGTCCAACATCCTGGTGCAGGTGCCGCTGAATGACTGGCTGACCTGGGGCGGGCTTTCCTATCCGGTGGCGTTTCTGGTCACCGACGTGCTGAACCGGCGCTTCGGGCCGGCGGCGGCGCGCCGCGTGGCCTGGTTCGGTTTCGCGGCCGCGCTGGCGGTGTCGGTGTGGGTAGCCTCGCCGCGCCATCGCGCTGGCTTCCGGGCTGGCGTATATCTGCGCGCAGCTCGTGGATATCCACGTGTTCGACCGGCTGCGCGACCTGCGCTGGTGGCGCGCGCGCTGGCCATGGGCGGTGCTGGGCGCCATCCTGGACACGGCGGTGTTCTTCAGCGTGGCCTTCGCGGCCACGGGCACGCCATGGCTGACCTGGATGCTGGGCGACCTCGGCGTCAAGCTCGCGGTCAACGTCGGCATGCTGGCGCCGTTCCGGGCGCTGATGTGGAACCTCGCCCGGCCTGCCAACGCCTGAGCGCGAGGCCGGCGGCGGGGCGCCCGCCGGCATTTTCCCGATAATGCGTAAGACCTGCGTAAGTCATCTAAATAAATATCGCGGGCCGCGCCGATTTTTATCACCGCAATAATGATTGCGATTCGCCGCCGCGCCAGTATTCATGCGGCTGGCGGCGCTATGCGTCACGTTTAAAGCGGCGCGCGCAAATATTGGGGATTACACGCAGTGACAGCCTGACGGCCAGCTTTCAGAATACCGCCCACATGTTTTAGCCCAAGAAGCCGGCAACGGACGACCAGGAACGCGAAGCACCCTTTCGGCGATTCCGCCTCCGACGAAGCCGCTCCAAAAACCCCGCTGGAGAACTCCGCATGAAGTTTCTGCCCCGCCTCACCCCGGTTGTCCTGGCCCTGGGGGCGCTTGCCCTGGCCGGTTCCGTGCACGCCGCCGATACGATCAAGATCGGCATTCCCCAGCCGATGACCGGGCCCAACACCCAGTACGGCGACCAGATCCAGGCCGGCGCGCTCACCGCGATCGAAACCATCAACGCCAAGGGCGGGGTCAAGGGCAAGAAGCTCGAGCCCATCCTCATCGACGACGGCTGCGAACCCAAGCAGGCCGTGCCGGCCGCCAACCGCGTGGTCAACTCCGGCGCCAAGTTCGCCGTGGCGCACGCCTGCTCGGGCGTGACCGTGCCCGCGGTCAACGTGTACGAGCAGGAGGGCATCGTCGCCATCACCCCGGGCGCGACCTCGCCGCTGGTCACCGACACCATCAAGCCGCATTTCTTCTTCCGCACCATCGGCCGCGACGACCAGCAGGGTCCGTTCGCCGCGCGCTACATCGCCAAGACGCTCAAGCCGAAGAAGGTCGCCGTGCTGCACGACAAGCAGACCTACGGCTCGGGCGTGGCCACCCAGGTCCGCGACACGCTCGCCAAGGAAGGCGTGAACGTGGCGATGTTCGAAGGCATCAACGTGGGCGACAGCGATTACTCCGCCGTCATCACCAAGCTGAAGTCGGCGGGCGTGGATCTGGTCTACTTCGGCGGCTACCACCCCGAGCTCGGCCTGCTGCTGCGCCAGTCGCGCGAACAGGGCCTGAACGTGCAGTTCATGGGCCCTGAAGGCACGGCCAACCAGGACCTGGTGGCCATCGCCGGCCCGGCCATCGACGGCCTGCTGGTCACGCTGCCGTCCGACTTCACCAAGCTGCCCGGCAACGAAGGCGTGGTGAAGGCCTTCAAGGACGCCAAGCGCGACCCCGACGGCGCCTTCCAGATGCCCGCCTACGCGGCGGTGCAGATCCTGGCCGACAGCATCAACGCGGTGGGAGAAGACCCCGCCAAGGTCGCCGACTACATGCACAAGACCGCCTTCAATACCGCCATCGGCAAGGTCGAGTACGACGCCAAGGGCGACTTGAAGGACTTCGAGTTCGCCGTCTTCAAATGGGACAAGAACGGCAAGAAGACCCAGCTGTAAACTCGCGATTTCGCCGGCCCTGGCCGGCGGCAGGGCCTGTCACCGTCGTACCGCCGTCATCCGCGTAGCGATGCGCCAAAAGCGCTGTGCGGCCGGCGGGGCGAAGGCGCCAGGCCCTTAGAATACGCCCAGGTTTCCGGCTCCGGGTCTTGTCGCACCGGGGCCGGAACCATTTGGAGCATAGAGAACATGTCCGACCTCATACCCCAACTCACCCAGCAATTCTTCAATGGATTGTCGCTGGGCGCGATCTACGCGCTGATCGCCATTGGCTACACAATGGTCTACGGCATCATCGGTATGATCAACTTCGCACACGGCGAGATCTACATGATCGGCGCCTACGTGGGCCTGGTGACGCTGACCGCCATCGGCACCAACAGCGGCCTGCCCATGCCTTTCATCGTCGCGGCCATGCTGGTGGTGGCCATCGTCGTCACCGGCGTCTACGGTTTCAGCGTGGAGCGCGTGGCCTACCGGCCCGTGCGCAACAGCCCGCGGCTGGTGGCGCTGATCTCCGCCATCGGGATGTCGATCTTCCTGCAGAACTGGGTCGCGCTGGGCCAGGGCGCGCGCGACATGGCGGTGCCTTCGCTGATCTCCGGCGCGGTGCAGTTTCACATGGGCTCCAAGTTCGACGTGACCGTGCCTTACTCGCGCATCATGATCATCGTCGTCACGGTGGTGCTCATGGTGGCGCTGACGCTGTTCATCAAATATTCGCGCATGGGGCGCGCCTCGCGGGCCTGCTCGCAGGACATGCACATGGCGAACCTGCTGGGCATCGACACCAACCGGGTCATTTCCTTCACCTTCGTGCTGGGCGCGATGCTGGCGGCGGTGGGCGGCGTGCTCATCGCCATCACCATCGGCAAGCTCAATCCCTTCATCGGCTTTCTGGCCGGCATCAAGGCGTTCACCGCCGCGGTGCTGGGCGGCATCGGCAGCATCCCCGGCGCCATGCTGGGCGGCGTGCTGCTGGGCCTGGCGGAAACGTTCGCGGCGGCCTACATCTCCTCGCAATACAAGGACATCGTGGCGTTCTCGCTGCTGGTGCTGATCCTGCTGTTCCGTCCGACCGGGCTGTTGGGCAAACCTGAGGTGGAAAAAGTCTGATGTCGAACCAGAACGTGAATCTCAAGAACGCCGTGATGGCCGCGGTGCTGACCGCCGTCATCGTCACGCCCGTCTTCGGCCTGCAGCTCATCCGGCAGGGCGCGCGCACCACCATGGAATCGAACTGGAAGCTGGTTGCGCTGGCCGCGGCCATCGTGTTCGTGTTCCAGCTCTTGCGGCCGTGGATTGCGCAGCCGTTCCGCAAGCTCAGGACCAGCCTGCCGGCGCTGCCGGCCGCGCCGACCAAGGGGCACAAGCCGCTGGCGCTGCTGCTGCTCGCCGTGGCCGTGATCTGGCCGTTTTTCGCCGGGCGCAGCTCGGTGGACATCGCCACCCTGGTCCTGATCTACGTCATGCTGGGGCTGGGCCTGAACATCGTGGTGGGCTTTGCAGGGCTGCTGGACCTGGGCTTCGTGGGCTTTTACGCCGTCGGCGCCTACACCTACGCCTTGCTGTACCACTGGGGCGGCTGGTCATTCTGGGAGGCGCTGCCGTTCTCGGGCGCCATGGCGGCCCTGTTCGGCTTCCTGCTGGGCTTTCCGGTGCTGCGCCTGCGCGGCGACTATCTTGCCATCGTGACGCTGGGCTTCGGCGAGATGATCCGCCTGCTGCTCATCAACCTCAACACGCTCACCGGCGGCCCGGACGGCATTTCCGGCATTCCGAAGCCCACGGTCTTCGGCCTCGAAATGGCGCGCCGCCCCAGCGCCGAGGGCGCCACCACGTTCCACGACTTTTTCGGCCTGACCTTCAACAACCAGCACATGGTGGTCTATCTGTACCTGATGGCCCTGGCCCTGGCCCTGGCGACGCTCTTCGTGTCCACGCGCCTGATCCGCATGCCGGTGGGGCGCGCCTGGGAAGCCCTGCGCGAAGACGAGATCGCCTGCCGCTCGCTGGGGTTGAACCCCACGCGCATCAAGCTCTCGGCCTTCACGCTGGGCGCCATGTTCGCCGGCTTTGGCGGCGCCTTTTTCGCGGCGCGCCAGGGCATGGTCAATCCCGAATCCTTCACCTTCATCGAGTCCGCGCTCATCCTGGCCATCGTGGTGCTGGGGGGCATGGGGTCGCAGGTCGGCGTCATCCTGGCGGCCGTGCTGCTGACCGTGCTGCCCGAGGTGGCGCGCGAATTCGCCGAATACCGCATGCTGATGTTCGGCCTGGTGATGGTGCTGATGATGATGTGGCGTCCGCAGGGGTTGTTGCCCATGAAGCGTCCCCACGTGGAGCTGACCAAATGAGCGAGGCATTGCTGAAAGTATCCGGACTGACCATGCGGTTCGGCGGCCTGCTGGCCGTGGACAGCGTGGCGTTCGACGTCAAGTCCGATGAGGTGTTCGCGATCATCGGCCCCAACGGCGCGGGCAAGACCACCGTGTTCAATTGCGTGGGCGGCTTCTATGCGCCCACGGCGGGCGAGATCGTCATGGACGGCAAGCCCATCACGGGCCTGCCCAGCCACAAGGTGGCGCGCCATGGACTGGTGCGCACTTTCCAGAACGTGCGGCTCTTCAAGCACCTCACGGTGCTGGAGAACCTGCTGGTGGCCCAGCACACGCAGGTGGAGTCGCGCCTGCTGCCGGGGCTGCTCAAGCTCAAGTCGTACCGCCAGGCCGAGGCCGACGCGCTGGCGCGCGCCGCGCAATGGCTGGATTTCATGGGCCTGCGCGAGTATGCCAACCGCGAGGCCGGCAACCTGGCCTACGGGCACCAGCGCAGGCTGGAGATCGCGCGCTGCATGATCACCAAGCCGCGCCTGCTCATGCTGGACGAGCCGGCCGCGGGCCTGAACCCGCAGGAAAAGCGCGACCTGCAGGCGCTGATCGACCAGCTGCGCCGCGAATTCGGCGTGGCGGTGCTGCTGATCGAACACGACATGAGCCTGATCATGGGCATTTCCGACCGCATCCTCGTCATGGAGCACGGCAAGCCCATCACTACCGGCACCCCCGAGCAGGTGCGCAACGACGAGCGCGTCATCAAGGCGTACCTGGGGGAGGAATGATGCTCAAGCTGGAAAACATCCATACCTACTACGGCGCGATCCAGGCCCTGAACGGGGTTTCGGTGGAAGTCAACAAAGGCGAGATCGTGACGCTCATCGGCGCCAACGGCGCCGGCAAGACCACGCTGCTCATGACGGTTTGCGGCAACCCGAGGGCGCGCGAAGGCGCCATCACCTTCGAGGGCGAGGACATCACCCGCAAGGACACGCACCACATCATGCGCAGCGGCATCGCCATCTCGCCCGAGGGGCGGCGCGTGTTCAAGGACCTGACGGTGGCCGAGAACCTGATGATGGGCGGGTTCTTTTCCGGGAGGGAAGAGATCCAGGCGGGCATCGAGCACGTATACGGGCTGTTTCCGCGCCTGAAAGAGCGGGCCTCGCAGCGCGCCGGCCTGATGTCCGGCGGCGAGCAGCAGATGCTCGCCATCGGCCGCGCCCTCATGACGCGGCCCGCTGCTGCTGCTGGACGAGCCCACGCTGGGCCTGGCGCCGCTGGTCATCGCGCAGATCTTCGACATCATCCGCGAGATCCGCGAGCAGGGCGTGACCGTGTTCCTGGTGGAGCAGAACGCCAACAAGGCCCTGCAAGTGGCCGACCGCGGCTACGTGCTGGAAAACGGCCGCGTGGTGCTGCAGGACACGGGCGCCAACCTGCTGGTCAACGACAAGGTGCGCAAAGCCTACCTGGGCGGCTGAACCGGAGCCCGGCTTTCCGGGGCGCAGGCCCCGGGGCCGCGCGGCGGACGTCGCGCCGGCGGGAAGGGAGGCCGCCTCACGCGGCCAGCCTTTCCTCGGGCTCGCGAGCCTGGTAGCGGGCGATGCGGCGGCGCTTTTCGCGCGTCGATCGAATCGGTGAGCGGCACCCCAGGCCGGGCCGCAGCGCATGCGGCACGGCCAGCGGCAGTTCGGTGCAGCCCAACACCACCGCGTCCGCGCCGCGCGCCTTCAGCTGCCGATGCAGCGGGCGGCGGGCGCGTAGGCGTCTTCGAGCTGGTTGGCCTTGACCGCGCGGATGGAAGCCATGCAGTCGCGTTCGACTTCGTCGTCGAAAGGCACGAGGCATTCGTAGCCGCGCGCTTCGAGGTGGCGCTGGTACAGGCCGAGCTTGAGCGTGGCGGCCGTGCCCATGAGGCCGATGCGCCCGCGCGGCAAGCCCATGCGCCGCAGGTCGTCGGCCACGGCTTCGATGATGTGCAGCACCGGCACGCGGGTGGCCGCGGCGATCTGCTCGTACCAGAGGTGAGCGGTGTTGCAGGGAATGGCGATCAGTTCCGCGCCCGCGTGTTCGAGGAAGCGCACGCCTTCGACCATGTGGGGCAGGGGATTCTCGCCGCCCGCCATGTGGGCGCTGGAGCGGTCGGGGATGCGGGGATCGTTGCGCAGCAGGGTGGGAATGTGCGCCTGGTCGGAATCGGCGGGCGTCAGCGCCGCCAGACGCAGGGCGAAGGCCGCGCCCGCCATGGGCCCCATGCCGCCCAATACGCCCAGGTAACAGCCCTGGGATTGACTACTCACGTTGAATGCTCCGAGGTATTGCGAGCCCCGCCATTGCGCCGGCACGCCCGCCAGTACAGAAACCGAATGAGAGGCGCCGCCGCGGCCGGGCCGGGCGGCGCCTGTGCACATCATACTCCTGTATCCGGGTTTACCCCAGTGCCCGCGAGTTGGGCCGGCTCAGGCCAGCCCTTCTTTCCCGAGCGCCGACCGCACGGCGGGGTCGGCGTCCATGCGCCGCGAGAAAGCGGCCAGGTTGGCCTGGCCCGAGAGGTCCACTTGCTTGGCGTGTGCCCAGCGCAGCACCACGTAGAGGTAGGCGTCGGCGATGGAGGGCGCGTCGCCCGCCAGGTAGGGCCGGCCTTCGAGCCGTTCGTTCACCAGGGCGAACAGCTTGGTCAGCATGCGGGAGGCCGAGGCCGCCAGTTCCTGCTGGGCGGCCGCTTCGCTCACGTAGCGCTGCGGCCCGAAGAGCAGCGAGAAGGTCTTGTGCACGTCGGAATTCAGGAAACCCAGCCAGCGGCGCACTTCGGCGCGCGAATGCGCCGAGCCGTCGCCCATGAGCTTGCCCTGGGGCGCCTGCTCGGCCAGGTACTCGAGAATGGCCGCGTTCTGGGTCAGCGTCCAGTCGCCTTCGGTCAGCGCGGGCACCGCGCCCAGCGGGTTGATCTTCAGGTATTCGGGGCTCTTGAGCTCCTCGCGGCTGAGCCGGTGCGACTCATAAGGCTTGCCGATCCATTCGAGAATGATGTGGGAAGCGAGCGAGCACGCGCCAGGCATGTAGTACAGTTTCATCAGTTGAGTCTCCTGGAAGGATGCGGGGGAAGATATCGTTCCTCCCGCGGCGCATATGGTACGCCGCCGGGCCCGCGCGTTCCTTTCCCCACTGTCGCGGAGGCCGTTCCATGTTTCCCCGATTGCCCGCCCGTGCGAGGCCGCTTTCCGCGTCGACGCGCCCCGGGGCCCGCGCGAGGGTCCGGCTTCTGGTTCTCCTGGCATTGAGCGCCGCGCCGTTCCTTCCGGCTTCCGGCCCGGCCCAGGCCGCCGGCCCCCAGGCGCGCGTCACCGTGGTGGCGCAGGGCCTGGAGCACCCGTGGTCGCTGGCCTTTCTGCCGGACGCGCCATGCTCATCACCGAAAGGCCGGGGCGGCTGCGCCTGCTGCCGCGACGGCCGGCTCTCGCCCGCCGCTGGCCGGCGGTGCCCGAGGTGGGCGGCGCAGGGGCAGGGCGGGCTTCTCGACGTGGCGCTGCCGCCCGGCTTCTCCCGCAACCGCTATGTCTATCTTTCCTATGCGGAATCCGACGGCAAGCGCAGCGGCACGGCGGTGGGCCGGGGCCGGCTGTCCGACGACGGCCGCGCCCTGGAGGATTTCCGCGTGCTGTTCCGCCAGGCGCCCAAGCTCTCCACCGGCGTGCACTACGGCGCGCGCCTGGTGTTCGACGGCAGGGGCTATCTGTACATCTCGCTGGGCGAAAACTACCAGCGCATGGCCGCGCAGGACCTGGACAAGCTGCAGGGCAAGATCGTGCGCCTGCGCGAAGACGGCTCGGTGCCGCCCGACAACCCTTACGCCGGCAAGCCGGGCGCACGCGCCGAAATCTGGTCCTACGGCCATCGCAATCCGCAGGGCCTGGCGCTGCATCCCCGCACCGGCCAACTCTGGGAGAGCGAGCACGGGCCGCGCGGCGGCGACGAAGTCAATCTCGTCAAGCGCGGCGCCAACTACGGCTGGCCGCTGGCGACTTACGGCATCGACTATTCGGGCCGGCCCATCCCCGAGGCCCGGGGCGGCGAGGCGCCGGGCACCGAGCAGCCGCTCTACTGGTGGAAGCAATCGCCGGCCATCAGCGGCATGGCGTTCTACGATGCGGACCGCTTCCCGGCATGGCGCAACTCGCTGTTCCTGGGCGCGCTGGCCGACCGCGACCTGATCCGGCTGACCCTGGACGGCGACAAGGTGGTGGCCGAGGAGCGGTTGCTGGGAGAGCGTTCCAGCCGCATCCGCGACGTGCGCCAGGGACCGGACGGCTATGTCTATGTGCTGACCGACGCTTCCCCCGGCGAATTGCTGAGGGTGGCGCCGGCGCAACCGGGAGAGTGACATGAAACCGTATGAACTCATCGGCTCCATGGGCTGCGGTTCGGCCATCGTCGAGATGGCCCTGGCGCTGGCCCGCGTGCCCCACACGCTGACGGACATTCCCTATCTCAAGCCCGGGCCGCAGCGCGACCGGCTGCTGCGCATCAATCCGCTGGGGCAGGTGCCCACCATGGTGACGCCCGACGGCGAAGTGCTGACCGAGAGCGCGGCCATGATGCTGCACCTGTACGACGTGGCGCCTCGGGCCGGCTGGCGCCGCCGTCCGACGACCCCGCGCGGCCCCGCTTCCTGAACCTGCTGATCCGGCTGGTCGCGGCCGTCTATCCGACCTTCACCTATGGCGACGACCCGCCCCAGTGGACCGGCCCGGGGCCCGCCGCGGAGCATCTGCGCGCGCGTGTGCACGCGGCGGGCGGACATCTGGCAGGAGATCGAGCGCTACGCCGGCGCGCCGCACATGCTGGGCGCGCGCTTTTCCGCGCTGGATCTGTACCTGGCGGTCATGACGCGCTGGCGTCCGGGGCCCGCCTGGTTCGCCGAGTACTGCCCGGCGCTGTCGCCGTGGCGCGCGCCGCGGCCGAGAAGCCGGAAGTGGCCGGCGTGCTGGCGCGGCATTTCCCGCCGCCGACGGAGTAGGGCTCAGCCCCGGCCGCCCCGCGCCGCCTTGGCGCTGCGGGTTTCGCGCAGCGCGATGTACACGCCGCTGCCCGCAATGAAGAGCGCCCCCACGAAGGCGTAGGCATCGGGCGTCTCGTGCCAGAAGATCCAGCCGATCAGCGTGGCCCAGATGAGGCCGGTGTAGTCGAAGGGCGCGACCACGGAGGCGGGCGCGATGCGGAACGCCTGCGTGATGAAGGCCAGGCCCAGGGTGGAAAACAGCGCCACCGCCGCGAAACGGGGCAGGTGCGCGGGTTCGGGCGCCTGCCAGACCCAGGGCAGGGTGACGGCGCTGCAGACGAGCTGCCCGGCCACGATATAGAACGTGGTGGTGAGCATGCCTTCTCCCTGGCCGATGCCGCGCGCGGTAATCATCATTACCGCGTACAGCATCGCCGTGGCCAGGGGCAGCAGGGTGGCCGCCTGGAAGGCCGAGGTGCCGGGGCGCACGATGATCAGCACGCCCGCGAAGCCGGCCAGCACGGCCAGCCAGCGACGGCCGTCCACCTGCTCTTTCAGCAGCAGCACCGACAGGGCCGTCACGAAGAGCGGCGCCGCGAATGCGATGGCCGTGGCCTCGGCCAGCGGCAACGCGCGCAGCCCGAGATAGAAGCAGGTGGCCGATATCACGTTGATGGCGCCGCGCAGCAGGTGCAGGACCGGGGTGCGCCGTGCGCAGGATGCGGCGCCCGCCGAGCGCCAGGGCGATGCCGGCCACCGCCGGCAGCGCGATCAGCGCGCGCAGGAACAGAATCTGCAGCGGGCTGTAGTGCGCGCCCAGCCATTTTGCGTTGGCGTCGCTGAGCGTCAGGAAGAAAATGCCGCCCACGATGCAGGCGATGCCAGCCGCATGGGACGCGGGGCGGCGGGCGGCAAGGGTACAGGAGTCGGACATACTGCGTGGAAAAGGGCGGCCTGCCGCCGCCGGAAAGGGAGAAAACGATTGCGGGCGCGGCTTCAGGCCGCGCGCCAGGCGGCCCAGGCCACCATGGCCCAGGCGGCGAGAAAGGCCGTGCCCCCCACGGGCGTGATGGCGCCCAGCCAATGGGTGCCGGTCAGGGCCAGCACGTACAGGCTGCCGGAAAACAGCACGATGCCCGCGAACATGACCGCGCCGGCGGCGGAAAGCAGCGGCGAGCCGAAGCGCGCGCCCAGCAGGGCCACGATGAACAGGCCCAGCGCGTGGAGCAGGTGATAGAGCACGCCGGTCTGCCACACGGAAAGCAGTTCGGGCGTGAGCATGCGCTTGAGCCCGTGCGCGCCGAACGCGCCCGCGCCCACGGCCGCGATCATGTTGAGCGCCGCGAGAACGGTGAGTTGCCTGTCGGTCATGGAGTGCCTCGTTGTGCGAAAAAGTCCTGGAGATGGGGACGCCGCCTATGATACGCATTCTCCCCGGCCCCGGCCCAGGCGTCGGATCGGGCATGTCCATGTTCCTGGCAATGGAATTCCATATGAGCTAAAATAAATTCCAATTGGAAACAAGGGCTGCCGGGTCCGGGCCATCCGGCCAGGGCGGGCGCCCGAGCCAGGAGGTTCGCATGTCTACCGCACTTGCCGAGAAAGTCCCGGGCCGCAAGACGCCTCCCCGCGCACCGGGCCGGGTGGCCGGCCGTTCGCGCCAGCTCTTCCTGGAGCTGGTCGACAGCCCGCTCAAGGACATGGCGCGCGACGTGCGCGCGGCCTGCCCGCGCGCATGGTGGACGACGCCGCCGATTTCCTGGGCGTGCCCAAATCCGAAATCATGGCCATTGCGGAGGTCAAGCCGGCGTCGCTGTCGCGCTGGACGCGCGAAGGCCAGGCGCTGCCGCTGGGCGAATCCGACCGCCTGGCCCGCGTGGCCCGCGTGACACGGGTCGCCCGCCAGGTGCTGGGCAGCGACGAAGAAGCCGTGCTCTGGCTCAACACGCCGGTGCCCGCGCTGGGCAACGTCAAGCCCCTGTCTTTGCTCACGTCCGACGCCAGCACCCGCATCGTGGAAGACACGCTCACGCGCGCCGCCGCGGGCGTGTACGCATGAGCCGCGGCGTTTCGCTCTGGCGCATCGGCACCACCGCGGGCAAGTACCGCGCCGACGACCTGAGCGGCGCGGGCGCGGCGCGGTGGGCGGGCGCTACAACAGTCCGGGCACCGCCGTGGTCTACACCTCCTCGAGCGTGTCGCTGGCGGTGCTGGAAACCGTGGTGCATTTCGGGGCGCGCGCCTCGGCGCAGGCCAACCGCTACCTCATCGAGCTGTCGGTGCCGCTCCAGGTGTACGAAGACCGCCAGATCCTCACCGTGGAGCAGCTCGAGCGGGATTATCCCTTCTGGGACGCGGTGCCCTTTGCCGAAGCCTCGCAGGCCGTGGGCGACAACTGGGTGGCCTCGGGCGTGTCGGCGCTGCTGCAGCTGCCCAGCGCCATCGTGCCGTGCAGCGGGGTGCCCGACTGCAACGTGCTCATCAATCCCGCGCATCCCGACGCCGGGCGCATCCAGGTCGCCCGGCGCGAGAAGTTCGTCTACGACCCCCGGCTCAAGCCGGCCTGAACCGGGAGCGCCGCGCGGATCAGGCCTGGGTCAGCACGGCCCGGCCCAGCACCTTGCCGGCGCGCAGCGAGCCCAGCACGCTGTCGGCCTGTTCCAGCGCGTAGCGGTGCACCTGCATGGGCGGCACCTTGCCGGCGCGCACGAGTTCCATCAGCTCGCGCAGTTCGGCCAGGTTGCCCACATAGCTGCCGATGATGGACAGGGCTTTCATGGGAATGAGCGCGACCGGCCAGGTGACCGCGCCGCCGAACAGGCCCACGATGACGAGCTTGCCGCCCTTGGCCAGGAAGTCAAAGGCCATGGTGGCGGTGGAGGGCGCGCCCACCAGGTCGATCGCCGCCCGCAGGGGCTTGCCGCCATTGGCCTGGAGGATCTGTTGCGCGGCGTCGGGCGCGGCGCCGTCGATGGCGGCCAGGGCGCCGGCGGCCAGGCGCCGCTTCGCGCTTGGCGGGGTCGATGTCCACCACGATGGCGCCCGCGCCGCCCAGCGCCTTGATGATGGTCAGGCTCATCAGGCCCAACCCGCCCGCGCCGAAGATCACCACGGGATTGTCGCGGTAGACGGCTTCGCCGATTTTCTTCAGCGCGGAGTAGGTGGTCAGGCCCGAGCAGGCGTAGGGCGCGATCTGCGCGGGGTCCAGCTCGCCGATGTCGATGAGGTAGCGCGGGTGCGGCACCACGATGTGGTCGGCGTAGCCGCCGGGCCGGTGCACGCCCAGGCAGGCCGGCTGGGCGCAATGGTTTTCCTGGCCGGCCAGGCAGGTCGCGCACTGGCCGCAGCCGATCCACGGATAGACGAGATAGTTGCGGCCTTTTTCCACGCCCTGGGCCTCGGGGCCGGCCGCTTCCACCGTGCCCACCGTTTCGTGGCCCATGGTCAGGGGCAGCGACACCCCCCTGTCCTTGAGCGACAGGGTGCGGCCCTGACCGAGGTCGTAGCCGCCTTCCCAGAGGTGGATGTCGCTATGGCAGACGCCGGCGGCGCGCACGCGCAGCAGCACCTGCGAACCCGTGGGCCGCGGCGTGGGCTGCTCCATCTCGCGCAGCGATTCGCGGAAATTGACGACGCAATAGCACTTCATGGACTTGTCTCCTGGTTGCGGTTCTTATTTCTTCACCAGCGGGCATTCGCTGTCGGCCAGCGAAACGAACACCTGGTCGCCGGGCACGGTGGACAGAATGCGGTAGTAATCGCCTTCATACTTGGACTCGGACGGCTTTTTCACTTCCACCAGGTACAAGTCCATGATGACGCGCCCGTCTTCCGGACGGATGCGGGCATTCTTTATCAGTTTGGTCGTGATAGGCAACTCGCGCATCTTCTTGTTGACCGCCTCGCCCTCGAAAGTGCCGGCGGCCTGCGCGGCCTGCAGGTAATGCGTGGTGGCCACGTAGCTCAGCGCCTGCACGATCGAGGGCGGCCTGGTCACACCCATTTTCTGCTGCCAGCGGCGCGTCCAGGCGCGCGTGTCTTCGTCGGCGTCCCAGTAGAAGCCGGTGGGAAAGGTCAGCCCCTGCGCCACGGGCAGGCCCATGGCGCGCACGTCGTTGATGAACGTGAGAAAGGTGAGCAGGCGCTGCTTGCCGCCCCCCAGGCCGAATTCCTGCGCCTGCTTGATGAGGTTGACCAGGTCGCCGCCGGCGCTGGCCAGGCCCACCACCTGGGCCTGCGAAGACTGCGCCTGGATCAGGAAGGATGCGAAGTCCAGGGCCCCCAGCGGATGCCGCGTGCTGCCCAGCACCTTGCCGCCGGCCTGCTGCACAAAATGCGTGGCGTTGCTTTCCAGCGATTTGCCGAAGACGTAATCGGTGGTGATGAAATACCAGCTCTTGCCGCCTTTCTCGACCACGCTGCGCACCACGGCGTTGGACAGCGCATAGGTGTCGGGCGCCCACTGGGTGCTGAGGGGGCTGCACTGCTTGCCGCTGAAATCGCCCGCGAAACCGCCGCTGATGAGGGCGGTGCCGCCTTTTTCGCGCGCCACGCCCTGGGCCGCCAGGCCGGCCGAGCTGGCGCCGCCGTCCACCACCGCCACCAGGTTCTGCGTGTCGAACCAGCGCCGCACCAGGGCCGAGGCCACGTCGGCCTTGTTCTGGTTGTCCGCGCCGACGACTTCCACCGTCTTGCCGGCGACCTTGCCGCCGAAATCCTCCACGCCATGCGCACGGCCATTTCGGAGCCCAGGCCGCCCAGGTCCGAATAGATGCCGGAACGGTCGTTCGATACGCCCAGGCGCACCACGTCGGCCTGGGCATGGGCCGCACAGGCGGCCAGTGTCGCGGCCAGGGCGGCCAGCAGGGGGTTGATACGCATCTTTCTTGTCTCCGCGGCCCTCGGGCCGTATTCAAGTTCTTGTCTGGATGATGCTGCGGTATCTTGCGGGCCGCCGGAAGCGGCTCCGGCTGCAGGAGTTTTCCTATATGTGAAGAAAAATTCCTGTGCAAGAATTTAGGTTCGCATCTGTGAAATGTCAACGTAGTGAAAAACCTGAGGCCGCCATGGAAGTGAAGCTCGTCGCCCGCACGCTGGACCTGGTTGAACTCTTTGCGCAGGAGCGCCGCCCCATGCCGCTGACGGAGCTGGCGCAGGGCCTGGGCGCCCCTATGTCGAGCTGCCTGGCGCTGGTGCGCACGCTGGTGGGGCGCGGCTATCTGTACGAGGTGCGCCGCGCGGCGGCTATTACCCGACGCCGCGCCTGGCCGCGATGTGCGCGCTGATCCAGGACGCGATCGCCGGCTTCTTCTTTCTTTCGCTTCGTCCCGCTTCTTCCGGGTTCTTTCATCAACCGGCCGAAGGACAGTTTCGCCAGGTTTCTTCCCAGCGGCCAGATCCGCCGCGATAGCGCCGGGCCCCCGTCATTCCAGCGCGACAAAACCCTGCACTCGCGCCGCCACGGCATTTCCGCGTGCGGCATGCTTTTGCGTCTTACTTCCAGACGAAACGGAGGCGTTTATCCTGGGCCGGACTTTCTGCGTGGCGTTCGTGGCGGGCGCGGAAATCTTGGGTTCGAGCCCGTTGATCTGGGTAACCAGCTTGCGATACTGCTTAAGCAGCCGGTCGTTGCGGCTGCCTATGAGTTTTTT
>NZ_LHSJ01000072.1:17257-25006 GCF_001270295.1 Achromobacter sp. DMS1
CTATGGCCGCAATGCCCCGCCCGCCGGGCTTGACAAGCGGACGGCCGCTTGAAGACCATATCCGCTTTGCGGCCCGCCGCCCGCGCCCCCGGCGCGCGCGGCAGCCCAGCCTTACCCCGGACCCCGGCATGCCCCTCCCCTCCGATACGCTTTCCGCCCAGCCCCGAGGCTGCGGCGCGCTCCTGCTCGCCTTGCGCCGCGAAGTCCCGCTCGTGCAGTGCCTGACCAACTTCGTCTCCATGAACTATGCGGCCAACGCGCTGCTGGCCATCGGCGCGTCGCCCGCCATGGTGCATGCGCAGGAAGAGGCGCCCGAGTTCGCCCGCATCGCACGGGCCGTCGTCATCAATATCGGCACCCTCTCCTCGCCCTGGCTGCAGAGCATGCTGGCGACGGCGGAGGCGGCGGCGCGCGCCGGTACGCCCTGGGTGCTGGATCCGGTCGCGCACCAGGCAACCGCCTTCCGCCGCTCGGCGGCAGGCGCGCTGCTGGCGCGGCGCCCGGCCATCATCCGCGGCAATGCCTCGGAGATCATCGCGCTGGCGGGCGGCCAGAGCGCAAGCAAAGGCGTGGACGCGCGCGACGCGGTGGCGCAGGCGGAAAGCGCCGCCCTGTCCCTGGCCCTCGCGCACGGGGCGGTGGTGGCGGTTACAGGCGAGGTGGATTTCGTCACGGATGGCGCGCGCAGCGCACGGGTGGCGGGGGGGGTCGGCCTGGATGCCGCGCGTCACCGCCACGGGCTGCGCGCTGTCGGCGGTGGTGGGCGGCTTCGCGGCGGTTGCGCCGGACGATCCCTATGCCGCGACGCTGGCGGCGCTGGCCTGCTTCGCCGTGGCGGGCGCGCGGGCGGGCCGCGACGCGCAAGGGCCGGGCTCGTTCGCCTGGCGCTTCCTGGACGAGCTGGCCGCGCTCGATGCGCAGGCGCTGGAAGCCGAATCGCCGTTGCGCTGAAGACCCCGCTTCAACGGTAATACACGCAGATGCGCCGCCCGCCGATGTCGTGCACGGCGATGTCCAATCCGTAGAGCGGGCTCAACACGTCCGTCCGTATGATCTCGCCCGGCGTTCCCTGGCAGGCGATGCGCCCGTCTCGCAGCGCCACGATGCGGTCGGCATAGGCAGACGCGAAATTGATGTCGTGCAGCACCACCACCACCGTCTTGCCCAGCTCGTCGGCCGCCCGGCGCAGCGTGCGCATCATGGCCACGGCATGGCGCATGTCCAGATTATTGAGCGGCTCGTCCAGCAGCACGTAGCGCGTGTCCTGGCACAGCACCATGGCCACGAAGGCGCGCTGGCGCTGTCCGCCGGACATCTCGTCCAGGTAGCGGCCCGCCAGCGGCTCCAGTTCCATATAGCCGATGGCGCGGTCGATGTGCGCCTTGTCATCGAGCGTGGGCCGCCCGCCCGTGTGCGGAAAGCGCCCGAAGGCGACCAGGTCCCGCACGGTGAGGCGCAGCGGCAGGTGGTTGTCCTGCCGCAGGATAGCCAGGCGCCGCGCCAGCTCGCGGCTGTCGCAGGCGTTCACGTCCAGCCCATCCACCAGCACCTGCCCCGCGGTGGGCGCCAGCAGCCGGCTGATCATGGACAACAGCGTGGATTTGCCCGCGCCGTTGGGGCCGATGAGCGCGGTCACGCCGCCCGCCGGCAGGGCCAGCGTCACATTGTCCACCACCACCGCGTCGCCGTAGCGCTTGCTTGCCTGCCGGACTTCGATCATCCGCGCCCCCTGCGCAAAATCAATACCAGGAACAACAGCCCCCCCACGAATTCGATCACCACGCTGACGGTGGTATTGAGAGACAGCACGCGCTCCAGCAGCGCCTGGCCGCCCACCAGAAAAATGACGCCCAGCAAGACGGCGGCCGGCACGGTGTGGCGGTGCCGGTCGGACCCCATGACCCGGTACGCCAGGTTGCTCGCCAGCAGGCCGAAGAACGTCACCGGCCCGACCAGCGCCGTGGACACCGAAACCAGCACCGCCACGGCCGCCAGCGTCAGCAGCAGGCTGCGCCGGTAGTTCACGCCCAGGTTCACGGCGGTGTCGCGCCCGAGCGCCAGCACGTCGTAGCAGCGGCGCATGCGGGCCAGCAGCAGCGTGGCGGCCAGCACGGCGGCCAGGGCCGCGGGCAGCAGGCCGGTGCGCACCGAATTGAAACTGGCGAACATGCGGTCCTGCAGCACCAGGAATTCGTTCGGATCGATCAGACGCACCATGAAACTGGACAGGCTGCGAAACAGCAGGCCGAAGATGATGCCCACCAGCATCATCAGGTGCAGGCTGCGCGCCGCGTCGCCGAAAAGCCAGCGGAACAGCACGCAGGCGAACAGCGTCATGGCCCCGACCTCCAGCGCGAATGCCGCCACCGGATGCGAGGCCGTGGCCGCCGCCTGCCCGAACGCATAGACCACCACGGCCTGGATGAGCAGGTACAGCGCATCGAAACCCATGATGGCCGGCGTGAGGATGCGGTTGTGGGTAATGGTCTGGAACAGCACCGACGACACCGCCACGGCATAGGCCACCAGCAACATGGCCGCCAGCTTGGCGCCGCGAAACGGCAGCACGAAATCCCACTGGCCGTTCGCGCCCAGCGTCATGAACGCCGCGATGCAGCCCAGCGCCGCCGCGGCCAGCAGCGCCAGACGCGCCGCCTGCGGAGAAAAGGGGCGCGAATCAGCCGCCACGGTTCCTCCGGATGCGCAACAGGCACAGGAACAGCACGCTGCCCAGCACCCCGACCACCGTGCCGATCGGCACTTCGTAAGGGTGGATGACGAGACGGCCCAGGATGTCGCAGCCCAGCACGAACATGCCGCCCAGCGCCGCCACCCACGGAATGGAACGGCGCATGTTGTCTCCCATGACCAGGCTCACCGCGTTGGGCACGATGAGGCCCAGGAAGGGAATCGCTCCGGCCGTCACCACCACCACCGCCGAGATGGCGGACACGATGAGCAGCCCGGCCAGCGTGAGCCGGGCGTGGTTCAGCCCCAGGTTGGCGGCGAACTCGCGGCCCATGCCGGCCACGGTGTAGCGGTCGGCGGCGAGATAAGCCGCGCCGGCCAGCGCGAAACCGATCCACAGCAGTTCGTACCGTCCGCGCAGCACGCCCGAGAAATCGCCCGTGGTCCAGGCGTGCAGCGATTGCATCAGGTCGTAGCGCACCGCCAGGAAGGTCGTGGCGGCATGGATCACGCCGCCCAGGATGAGGCCGATGAGCGGCACGATGAACGGCGTGCGCAGCGGCACCCGCCGCAGCAGCGCCAGGAAGACCAGCGTGCCCGCCAGCGCGAAACCGGTGGCCACGGCCATCTTGCCGATCATGGAGGTGTCCGGCGCGAGCAGCGTCACCACCAGAATGCCCAGCGTGGCCGCCTCGATGGTTCCGGCGGTGCTGGGCTCCACGTAGCGATTGCGCACCAGCATCTGCATGATGAGGCCCGCCACCGCCAGCGACATGCCCGCCAGCAGCAGCGCCAGGGTGCGCGGCACCCGCGACACCATCAGCTCTACTTTCCGGTGTTCCTGCTGGGCGCGGTATTCGGCAAGCTGATCGAGATCTCCGGCTTCTCGCGCGCCATCGTGCAGGCCGTGCTGCGCCTGATCGGGGCCGAGCGCGCCATCGCGGCCATCGTGCTGGTGTGCGCGGTGCTCACCTATGGCGGCGTATCGCTCTTCGTGGTGGTGTTCGCGGTCTACCCCTTCGCCGCCGAGATGTTCCGGCAAGGCGGCATCCCCAAGCGGCTGATGCCGGGCGCCATCGCGCTGGGCGCCTTCACCTTCACCATGACGGCGCTGCCCGGCACGCCGCAGATCCAGAACATCATTCCCACCACGTTTTTCGACACCACGACGTGGTCGGCGCCCTGGCTCGGGCTGACCGGCGCGCTGTTCACGCTGGCCGCCGGCCTGGCCTACCTCGAATGGCGGCGCCGCCGCGCCGCCGCCGCGGGCGAATCCTACGGCGCGGAATTGCGCAACGAGCCGGTCACGCCCGAAGGCCAGCCCGCGCACCATCCGCTGGTCGCCCTGCTGCCGCTGGTGGTCGTGGGCGTGGCGAACTTCCTGCTCACCCGCTGGATACCCGCCTGGTATCCGGCCGGCGCCGCGGTGGAACTGCCCGGCCTGCCCGCGCCGCTGCCGGCCAACGCCAGCGACCGCGTGGCGCTGTGGGCCGTCATGGGCGCGCTGATCGCGGGCATCGCGACCATTCTGCTGTTCTCGTTCAAAAGCGTCAGGGCGCATTTCGCCGAAGGCAGCAAGAGCGCGGTAGCGGGCGCGCTGCTGGCCTCCATGAACACCGCCGCGGAGTATGGCTTCGGCGGCGTCATCGCGGCGCTGCCGGGCTTTCTGCTGGTGGCCGATGGCCTGAAGGCCATTCCCGACCCGCTGGTGGGCGAAGCGGTGGCCGTCACCGCGCTGGCCGGCATCACGGGTTCGGCCTCGGGCGGCATGAGCATCGCGCTGGCCGCGATGGCGCAGACCTTTGCCGAGAACGCCCGGGCGGCCGGCATTCCCATGGACGTGCTGCACCGCGTGGCGGCCATGGCCAGCGGCGGCATGGACACGCTGCCCCACAACGGCGCGGTGATCACGCTGCTGGCCGTCACCGGCCTCACCCACCGCCAGTCGTACGGCGACATTTTTGCCATTACGCTGATATCCACGCTTTCCGTATTCCTGGTGATCGGCGTGTATTACCTGACCGGCCTGGTCTGAGCCGCGGCCGGGCAGCCCGTCGCGCAGCCGCCCCTTTCCCGGTTTTCCGCTCATGGAGCCCCCCCGAAATGACGACACCGACTTCTCCCCGCACCGCCCTGGTCACCGGCGCCTCCCGAGGCATCGGCGCAGCCATCGCGCGCCGCCTGGCCCGCGACGGCATGGCGGTCGCCATCAACTATGCCTCCAGCGCCGACCGCGCCGAAGCGCTGGCCGAGGAAATCCGCCAGGCCGGCGGACGCGCCCTGCCCCTGCGCGCCGACGTCGCCCGCCCCGACGAGGTGCGCAACCTGTTCGACGAGGTGGAACGCCAGCTAGGCAGGATCGACGTGCTGGTCAACAGCGCGGGCATGCTCAAGCTGGCGCCGCTGGCCGACACCAGCGATGCGCTGTACGACCAGGCCTTCGACCTCAACACGCGCGGCACGTTCAATACGCTGCGCCTGGCGGCCACGCGCCTTGCCGAGGGCGGCCGCATCATCAACGTGTCGAGCACCACGCTGGCGCTGAACCTGCCGGGCTACGGCGCCTACATCGCCAGCAAGGCGGCAGTGGAAGGCTTTACCCGCGTGCTGGCCAATGAGCTGCGCGGCCGCCGGATCACCGTGAACGCCGTGGCGCCGGGGCCGGTGGCCACGGAGCTTTTCCTCAAGGACAAGAGCGCGGAGCTCATCGAACGCTATGCGAAGATGCCGCCGCTGGAACGCCTGGGCCAGCCCGAGGACATCGCGGGCGTGGTGTCGTTCCTGGCCGGCCCCGACGGCGGCTGGATCAACGGCCAGATCCTGCGCGCCAATGGCGGGCTGGCCTGAACGCCGGCCGTTGTCCGTTCAGAAGCGGTACCTGGCGGTGGCCACCACGGTGCGCGGCTCGCCCGGCCGGATCTGGCCGGCGCTGGCGGCCGAGGCGTAGTAGGTCTTGTCGGCCAGGTTGCGCATGGCCAGGGTCCAGTCCCAGCGCGCCTGTCGGTAGCCCACCGCCGCGTCCCAGCGCGCGTAGCCCGGCAGCGTCACGGTATTGGCGCTGTCGGCATAGCGCTGGCCCATGAACGTGGCGCCGATTTCGCCATGCCAGCCCTCGGCGGGCCGGTAAGCCAGGTAGATGCCGCCGTTGCGCTGCGCCACATTGCCCACGCGCCGGCCGGCCATGCCGTTGCCGTCCTTCACGATGGAGGCATGCTGCAGGCCCAGCCCGCCGCGCAGGTACCAGTTCGCGGCCAGCCGGCCGGCGGCGGTGAGCTCCAGCCCGCGCGAACGCTGCAGGCCGGTGAGCCGGATGAAGGAGGGATCGTCCGGGTCGCGCGTGCGCCGGTTGTAGAGTTCGAGCTGATAGACCGCCAGCGTGGTGCTCAGGCCGCCGCCCAGCCAGTCGCTCTTGACGCCCGCCTCGTACTGGCGGGTGTGCTCCGGCGGAAGGCGGTTGGCGTTGCCCCGGGCGTTGGGCGCGATGCCGATCGTGCCGCCGCCGGTGGGCGAGAAGGTCTTGCTGTATGAGGCATAGAACGAATGCGCGGGCAGCGGGCTCCAGACCACGCCCAGGCGGGGACTCACGCCGCGGCTGCGGTGCGAAGCCGACATGCCGAGCACGCGGTTGGCGGATTCGATGCGGAAGCGGTCCAGGCGCACCCCGGCCAGCACGCTCCACGCCCCGCTGAAGCGGATCTGGTCCTGCAGATAGAAGCCGCGGCTTTCCGCCTGGTGGCGGGCGTCGCTGGCAAGCTCCATGGCGCCCTGGTGCTGCTGCGACAGATCGGGGCGGTACAGATCGAGCTGGGGCACCGGCCGCGCGCCCGGGCCCCGCGACGCCGCCCGATGCAGCGTGGGAGAACGTTGCTGGTCGCCGAACTCCAGCCCCGCAAGCACGCGATGCTCGATGCCCGCGGTATGGAACCGCCCTTCCGTTTCCAGGTTGTTGACGATGTTGCGGGTGTTGAGGTCCTGCTGCCAGCGTACGCGGCCTACCTTGCCGGTGGCCGCGCGATAGCCGGTGAGGTAGGTATTGTCGAACTCGCTGTGCAGCCGGAAGACGCCCAGCGTGTGGCGCACCTGCCAATCGGGCGAGAGGCGGTAGGCGAGCCGCGAGCGGAAGCCGCGCGCGCGGTCGTCGATGTAGTCGCGCCCGGGGTCGCCGTAGATGGCGCGGCGGCCCACATCGGCCGGGCGGCCGTCCACGCCGGGCACGCCCCGGTCGGGCGTGCGCCGGTAGCGGCTGTATTCGTACTGGGCCACCCAGTCCAGGCCCGGCGCGACGCGCCAATGGACCGAAGGCGCGAAGAGCTGCCGCGTGCCCTCAATGCGGCGGCGGAAGCTGTCCTGCTCTTCCTGGCCCGCGTTCAGGCGGAGGCTGACCGAGTCGCCGGGATCGGCGCTCAGGTCCGCGTAGAAGCTGCGCAGGTTCCAACTGCCCGCCTGCGCTTCGAGACTGGATTCGCGGCCGGGCTGCGGCGCCTTGCTCACCCGGTTGACGATGCCGCCCTGGCTTCCGCGTCCGTAGAGCACGGCCGCCGGCCCCTTGAGCACCTCCACCCGCTCGATATTGCGCAGGTCGCGCACGTACTGGCTGTCGTCGCGGATGCCGTCGAGATAGAAATCGCTGCCGGCAGCGAAACCGCGGATGCGCAGCGCGTCAAAGCGCGTGTCCTGTGCGCTGGACACGTTCGGGATGCCGGCCAGCGCCTCGCCCAGCGTGGACGCGCCGTACTTGCGCAGTTCGTCGAGCTTGACCGCGTCGATGGCCTGCGGCACCTCGCGCGCCGGCGTGCGCGTGCGGGTCGCCGTGTCGACCTCGGACACGCCGGATCGTCGGTCATCTTGAGCATGTTGTACGTGATGTTGCCCGTGTCGAGGTTGGGCATGACCAGCAGGTTGGCCGGGCCCTTCAGCGTGCTGTCGGGGTAGGCCAGCACGCGGATCTTCTCCGACAGGGCGGCGTCGGCGTGCATTTCGCCGTCGACTTCGAGCTCGGGCGCGCGTTCGGCCACCAGGCGGCGGGCCTGGGCCATCTTGCGCGAGGACTCGGTCACGCGG
>NZ_LHSJ01000073.1:0-27576 GCF_001270295.1 Achromobacter sp. DMS1
CCGCCGGGCTGGCCCGGAAATCGCCTGCCGGAGTCCGCCCCGCCGCGCCGGCCGCCGCGTCATGCGCAGGAGCCTTTCCGGCAGGCCAAGGCGCGGGTGGTCAACGGTTTCGAGTGCGAATACCTGCATCGGGCGCTGTCGCGCCACGGCGGAAACGTGGCGCAGGCCGCGCGCGCGTCGAGCAAGCACCGCCGCGCCTTCTGGGCGCTGATGCGCAAGCACGGCATCCAGGCCGCGCCGTACCGGCAGGCCGCGGCTGACGGCCTGGACGGCGGCGGCGCTGCACGAGGACGACGAAAACCCCTGACCGCGGCGGCGCGCCGCGCGGGCGCTTGCGTCCGCACAAGAATGCGGCGCGGACCGCGGCGGGCCGCGCGTTCCCGGGGCAGTAAAATCACGGCTTCCGATCATCGAGGACAGCCGTGCCTGCTTCCGCCCTGAAGAATGACGTGTTCCTGCGCTCGCTGCTGCGCGAACCCGTGCCCTATACCCCCATCTGGCTCATGCGCCAGGCGGGCCGCTACCTGCCCGAATACAACGAGACGCGCGCCCGCGCGGGCTCGTTCATGGGGTTGGCCCAGAATCCGGACTATGCCGCGGAGGTCACGCTGCAGCCCCTGGCCCGCTACGCCCTGGACGCCGCCATCCTGTTCTCCGACATCCTGACCGTTCCCCACGCCATGGGCCTGGGGCTGGATTTCGCGGCCGGCGAAGGGCCGCGCTTTGCGCGCCCGGTGCGCACCGAAGACGACGTGGCGCGCCTGGCCGTGCCCGACATGGACAAGCTGCGCTATGTGTTCGATGCCGTGCGCGTGATACGCCGCGAGCTGGACGGCAAAGTGCCGCTCATCGGCTTTGCCGGCAGCCCCTGGACGATCGCGTGCTACATGGTCGAAGGGCAGGGCAGCGACGACTACCGTCTCGTCAAGACCATGCTCTATGCCCGTCCGGATCTGCTGCACCGCATCCTGGAGGTCAATGCGCAGGCCACCCTGCAATACCTGAACGCGCAGATCGACGCCGGCGCGCAGGCCGTCATGCTGTTCGACAGTTGGGGCGGCGTGCTTGCCGACGGCCTGTTCCAACAGTTCTCGCTGGCCTACACCCGCAAGGTGGTGGCGGGCCTGAGGCGCGAGAACGAAGGCCGGCGGGTGCCGGTCATCGTGTTCACCAAGGGCGGCGGACAGTGGCTGGAAGAGATCGCGGCCTGCGGGTGCGACGCGGTGGGGCTGGACTGGACCGTGGACCTGGCCGCGGCGCGGCGGCGCACGGGCGACCGCGTCGCGCTGCAGGGCAATATGGATCCCATGGCGCTGTTCGGCGGGTCGCAGGCCGTGCGGGCCGAGGCGCGCCACGTGCTGGACGCCTACGGCCCGGTCGGCGAGGGGGGGCACGTCTTCAATCTGGGCCACGGGATTTCGCGTTTTACTCCGCCGGATGCCGTAGCCGAATTGGTGGAAGAAGTCCACCATCACAGCCGCTCGCTGCGGCGATAAGTGAGTGTACGCTTCGGTCCGGGAGGCCGAAGCCCGTGGTTCGGCGTCACAGTTGTGCACAGCACGATGGGCCTCGGGGAAAACCCTCTAATACTTGGCTTACAATCTCGGAAGCTTGCATAACTATATGTTTTTTAAAGAAAAAAACGGGTTTTCAACAGGTTTGCAAGAACTGAAGCAATTCTGCAGATTGCCGTTTTTCCATGTGGTCCCGGCCTTTTCCCCAAAGTTATCCACAGCGCCGTCCCCGCTATGCGCGGCGGCCGGGCGGAAACCGGCCCCATTTGACGCCCCGATCCGCGACCGCGCCGGATCGGCCATAGGATGGCCGGCCGGCCGTCCCATTCTTTCGTCTCGTCGCTCTGTCCATGTCTGAGGAACGGCCCGCAGACGTTTCGCCGCCGTGCTGGGTGCGCGTGGCCCTGGACGTGCCCCTGCCCGGCCCGTTCGACTACCGCCACCATGAGCCGGTGGCGGCGGGGCTGCGGGTCATCGTTCCATTCGGTCGCCGCCGCCTGATCGGGGTAGTGGTGGACAACCCGGCAGGGCCGTCCTACGACCCGGCCCAGATCCGTCCCATCGAGCAGGTGCTGGACGACCTGCCGCCCTTTGCCGAGGATTGGCTGCGCCTGGCGCGCTTTGCCGCGGAGTACTACCAGCGTCCGCTGGGCGAAGTCATGCTGCCCACGCTGCCGCCGCCGCTGCGCAAGACCAGCGCCTACCTGGGCAAGCGCTCGGCCGGCGGTCCGGTGGCGCGGCTGGACGCGCGTAAGCGCAAAGCCGCGCGCGCGCCCGCCGCGGCCGACCAGCCCCGAGCTGAACCAGGCCCAGCGCGCCGCGGCCGACGCCATTGCCGCGCTGCGCAGCTTCAAGCCCGTTCTGCTGTACGGGGTGACGGGCAGCGGCAAGACCGAGGTCTACCTGCGCGCGGCCGAGCGCGTGCTGGCCCAGGGGCGGCAGGTGCTGCTGATGGTGCCCGAAATCAACCTCACGCCGCAGCTCGAGGGCGCGCTGCGGGCGCGCCTGGAAGGACTGGTGGGGCCGGAGGGCGTGGCGGTGCTGCATAGCGGCCTGTCGGACGGCGAGCGTCTGCAGGCCTGGGCGCGCGCGCAGCGTGGCCAGGCGCGCATGCTGCTGGGCACGCGCATGGCCGTATTCGCGCCCATGAGCGAGCTGGGACTGATCGTGGTGGATGAAGAACACGACCCGTCCTACAAGCAGCAGGAGGGCTTGCGCTACTCCGCGCGCGACCTCGCCGTGTGGCGCGCGCACGATCTGGACATTCCGGTCGTGCTGGGCTCGGCCACGCCTTCGCTGGAAACCTGGCAGCACGCGCTGCGCGGGCGCTACCTGAAGCTGGATCTGCCGTCGCGCGCCCGTTCCAGCAGCCTGCCCGCGATACGGCTGATCGACACGCGCCGGCTGCAGATGAAGCAGGGGCTGTCGCCGCAGCTTCTGGAGGCGGTGGGCGAGCGCCTGGAGCGGGGCGAGCAATCACTCATTTTCCTGAACCGCCGGGGCTATGCGCCGGTGCTGCACTGCCCGTCCTGCGCATGGGTGAGCAATTGCCCGCGCTGCACCGCGTTTACCGTGCTGCACCGCACCGAGGGGCGGGGCCATCGCCTGCATTGCCATCATTGCGGCTACCAGGCGCCCGTGCCGCGCGCCTGTCCCGAGTGCGGCGACCAGGATCTGTCGCCCATGGGACGCGGCACGCAGCGGGTGGAAGAGCACCTGGCCGAGCTGTTTCCGCAGGCGCGCATCCTGCGCATCGACGCCGACAGCACGCGCAGGAAGGGCAGCGCCGAGGCACTGTTCGCGGCGGTGCATGCCGGCGAAGTGGACATCCTGGTCGGCACGCAGATGGTGGCCAAGGGGCATGACTTCGCGCGCCTGGGGCTGGTGGGCGTGCTCAATGCCGACTCCATGCTGTTCGCCCACGATTTCCGCGCGCCCGAGCGCCTGTTCGCGCAGCTCATGCAGGTGGCGGGGCGGGCGGGCCGGCACCAGGGCAACGGCGAAGTGCTGATCCAGACCGGCTACCCCGAGCAGCCCGTCTACCAGGCGCTGCTGCGCCACGATTACCCCGGCTTTGCCCGCCACGCGCTGCAGGAGCGCGAGAGCACCGGCCTGCCGCCCTACGCCTACCAGGCCCTGTTGACCGCCGAGTCGCGCGAGCTGGCCACGGCGGTGGCATTCCTGCAGCAGGCGCGCGCGCTGCCCGAAGGCGAGTGGGCGGCCGACTTCCCTACACTGAATGCCGTCATGCTCTACGATCCGGTGCCGCTGCGCATCGTGCGGGTCGCCAACGTGGAGCGCGCCCAGCTGCTGGTCGAAAGCGTCAACCGGCCCGCCTTGCAGGCGTTTCTGGCGTCGTGGTCGCATCATTTGCCCTATCTCGCCAACGAGGCGCGGGTGCGCTGGCAGCTCGAAGTGGATCCGCTGGAAATCTAGGGCCGGTTGACTCCGCAAGAAGCCTCGCGCGGCCCCGGCGCGCATCGCTGCGGCGCAGCGCCGATTGTTCTATCATCTTTGACCTCCGACGCGGCCGCCGCAAGGCGCCGCTCTTGAGCCATTCCGCAATCCATGTCCGCCAGCGAACCCATCGGCCACGGCCTGAATCCCGCGCAGAAAGCCGCCGTGCTGTACCTGGACGGCCCTTGCCTCGTGCTGGCCGGCGCAGGCAGCGGCAAGACGCGCGTCATCACCCAGAAAATCGCCTACCTGCTGCGGGAGTGCGGCTACATGGGCCGCAACGTGGTGGCGCTGACGTTCACCAACAAGGCCGCGCGCGAAATGGGCGAGCGCGTGAAGACGCTGGTGGACCGCAAGCTGGCCAAGGGCCTGACGATCAGCACGTTCCACTCGCTGGGCGTGAAGATGCTGCGCGAAGAGGCCCGCCACGCGGGCCTGAAGCCCACGTTTTCCATTCTGGACGCCGACGATGCCCTGGCCATCATCCAGGAGCTGCTGGCCACTACCGACAAGGCCCGGCTGCGCCACGTGCAGGGCATCATCTCGCTGTGGAAGAACGCGCTCATGGAGCCCGACGACGCCGCTCGCCAGGCCATCACGCCGGGCGACGTGGAGGCGGCCAACGTGTACCGCAGCTACGCTGCCACCCTGAACGCCTACCAGGCCGTGGATTTCGACGACCTGATCCGCATCCCGGCGCTGCTGCTGCAGAACAACGAAGCCGTGCGCACGCGCTGGCAGAACCGCGTGCGTTACCTGCTGGTGGACGAATACCAGGACACCAACGTCTGCCAGTACCGGCTGGTGCAGCTCCTGACCGGCGACCGGGCCATGTTCACGGCGGTGGGCGACGACGATCAGGCCATCTACGCGTGGCGCGGCGCCACCATCGAGAACCTGGCCAAGCTCACCACCGACTATCCCGACATCAAGCTCATCAAGCTGGAGCAGAACTACCGCTCGGTGCAACGCATCCTGGCCGCGGCCAACCAGGTGATCCAGAAGAACCCCAAGCTCTTCGAGAAGAAGCTGTGGTCGGACCTGGGCATGGGCGAACCCATTGTGGTTTCGGCCATGGACAGCGAGGAGCACGAGGCGGAGTCCATCGCCATCAAGCTGTCTGCGGCCCGTTTCGAGCGCCAGGCCCAGTGGAAGGATTTCGCCGTCCTGTACCGCAGCAACCACCAGTCGCGCATATTGGAGCAGGCGCTGCGCAACCTGAAGATCCCGTATACGGTGGCGGGCGGGCAGAGCTTCTTCGACAAGGCCGAGGTGCGCGACATCCTGGCCTATCTGCGCCTGCTCGCCAACGATGACGACGATCCGGCTTTCATCCGCGCGGCCACCACGCCCAAGCGCGGCATCGGGCAGGCCACGCTGCAGACGCTGGGGCAGTATGCCGCCAGCCGCGAGATATCGCTGCTGGCGGCCGTGGCCGAAACCGGACTGGAGAGCCTGCTGGCCCCGCGACAACTCGAGCCGCTGCGCACCTTCACGGAATTCATCCGGCGCATGCAATGGCGCGCGGGCCGGGGCGCGGCGTCCGGGGGGGGCGGACGCGCCCGCCGAGCCGGCGGGCCGCATCCTGGACGACCTGCTCGAAGCCATCCAGTACGAGCGCCACCTGTACGAGCTTTTCGACGAGAAGCCGGCGCAGACGCGCTGGCAGAACGTGCTCGAACTGACGGGCTGGCTCAAGCGCAAGGCCGAGGAAGACGGCATGAGCCTTTTCGACCTGGTGCAGCACGTGGCCCTGGTCACCATGCTGGAACGGGGCGAGGAGGAAGAGCCCGACGCGGTCAAGCTCTCCACGCTGCATGCCTCCAAGGGCCTGGAGTATCCGCACGTGTACCTGGCGGGCGTGGAAGAGGGCCTGCTGCCGCACCTGGGCAAGGACGACGAGGTCGGCGACCCGGCCCGCGCCGCCGAGAACCTCGCCACGCGCATCCAGGAAGAACGCCGCCTGATGTACGTGGGCATCACGCGCGCGCAGCGCAGCCTGAACCTGAGCTGGTGCAAGCGCCGCCGCCGCGCGCGCGAGGACCTGGTGCGCGAGCCGTCGCGCTTCATCGAAGAGATGGGGCTGGGCGAGCAGCGCATCGAGGAAGACGAGGCCACGCGGGCCATGAACCCCAAAGCGCGGCTGGACATGCTCAAGGCCCTGCTGAAGAAATAGCGCCGCGGCCGCGGAACCGCGGCGGCGGCGCGCCGGTCCCAACTCTTTGTCGCGAGGAGCGCATCATGTGCCGATGGCTGGCTTATACGGGTAGTCCGCTGCAAATGGAGAGCGTGCTCTTCAAGGCGAAGCACTCGCTCATCGACCAGAGCCTGCACGCTCGCCTGGGCGCCGCCACCACCAACGGCGACGGCTTCGGCCTGGGCTGGTATGCCCGCCCGCCGGGCGGCCAGCCCCTGGAGCCGCCGTTCCGCTACCGCAGCGTGCGTCCCGCCTGGAACGACCGCAACCTGCGCGAGGCGGCCCGCGCCATCCATTCGCCGCTGTTCGTGGCCCACATCCGCGCCGCCACCGACACGCCGGCGCAGGAAACCAACTGCCATCCGTTCCGCCACGGCAACTGGCTGTTCGCGCACAACGGCCTCATTCGCGACTATCCGCTGCTGCGGCGCGACCTGATGCTGATGATCGCGCCCGCGTATTTCGGATCGCTGGAGGGTTCCACCGATTCGGAGGTCATGTTCCTGCTGGCCCTGAGCTTCGGCCTGGAAAACGACCCGCTGCCGGCGCTGGCGCGCATGGTGGGCGCGGTGGAGGAAACCGGCAGGCGGCACGGCGTGGCGTATCCCGTCAACATGACGGTGTGCGCGCTCGACGGTTCCCGGCTCGTCGCGGTGCGCTATTCCAGCGAGGGCGATTCGCGCACGCTGTTTCACAACACCAGCGTGCGCCATCTGCGCGAGCTGTATCCCGACGATCCCCGCGTCGCCGCGCTGAGCGACGATGCCTATCTGCTGCTCTCGGAGCCGCTGTCGGAACTGCCGGGCGCCTGGGAGGAAGTGCCCGAGGCCACCGCCATCATCGCGGGCGGCGGGGAGCTGCGGCGCTATCCGTTCGCGCCGATCGCCCCCGGGCCGTAGCGCCGCCGCCGCGCGGCCAGGGTTGACATGCCCTAGTGCCCGGTGTGCAGCGCAGGGTTGAGCGTGCCCCACGCGGCGGTGCGCACCAGCGTTTCGACGGCGCCGGTCTGCGAATTGCGCCGGAACAGCAGGCCGTGCTGGCCCGCGAGCGCCACGGCCTTCACGACCGCGCCTTCGGGAGTGAGCACGCGGGTGCCGGCGGTGACGTAGCAGCCGGCCTCCACCACGCAGTCGTCTCCCAGCGAGATGCCGAGGCCGGAATTGGCCCCGAGCAGGCAGCGCTTGCCGATGGACACCACCTGCTTGCCGCCGCCCGACATGGTGCCCATGATGGAGGCGCCGCCGCCGATGTCGGTGCCGTCGTCCACGATGACGCCGGCGCTGATGCGGCCTTCCACCATGGAGGCGCCCAGCGTGCCCGCGTTGAAGTTGCAGAAGCCTTCGTGCAGCACCGTGGTGCCGGGCGACAGGTGCGCGCCCAGCCGCACGCGGCTGGCGTCGGCGATGCGCACGCCGGCCGGTGCGACGTAGTCGGTCATGCGCGGGATCTTGTCGATGGCGTGGACTTCCAGCGTCTGGCCCGCCGCGCGCAGCAGCCAGCGCAGCGCGTCCACCTGGCCCACCGGGCAGGGGCCGGCCGAAGTCCAGGCCACGTTGGACAGCACGCCGAACAGCCCCTCGAGATTGGCGCCATGCGGGCGGATCAGGCGGTGGCTGAGCAGGTGCAGGCGCAGGTAGGCGTCATGCGCGTCCGCCGGCGGGTCGGCCAGCGCGGCGATGGCTGTGCGCACCGCCACGGTTTCCACCTTGCGCCGCGGGTCGCGCGTCAGCGCGGCGGCTGCCTGCTCGCCCAGCGCGGCGCGGGCTTCCTCCGCCGAAAGCCGCCGCGTGCCGCTGGCCGGCACCTGCCCGGCAAGCGCGGGCCGGGGATACCAGGTATCCAGCACGGCGCCGTCATCCGCGACGGTCGCCAGCCCGTACGCGACCGCGCCCGTTGCCTGGGGAGAAGTGTTCATGGAAATCGCCTGACCGGATTGCATGACGGCCCCTATTGCAGGGGGCCAGCGTGAACAGCGCCTAGGCCAGTTCCTTCAGCAGCAGCTCCCAGAATTTCAGGCGCATTTCCAGCGTGGGCACGAGCACGTACTCGTGCAGCGTGTGCGCGCCGTCGCCGTCCGCGCCCAGGCCGTCCAGCGTGGGCACGCCCAGGGCGGAGGTGAAGTTGGCGTCGCTGCCGCCGCCGGTCATGGGCGCGTCTTCGAGCGGAAAGCCGGCGCGCTCGGCATAGCCCTGGGCCAGGGCCAGCAGGGCGGCCGCGGCTTCGGTCTTGACCATGGGCGGACGGTTGAGCTCCACGTCGATGTCCAGCTCCACGTCCGGCCCCACGGCGCACAGCTCGCGCATGCGGCGCAGCACGTCTTCGGCGGCGCCCATGTCGGGCACGCGGAAGTCCACGACACAGCGACACTGCGCCGGCACGGTGTTGGTGACGGTGCCGCCGGCGATGGTGCCCACGCTGACGGTCACGCCGCGCTCGTAGTCGGTCATGGCTTCCAGCGCCAGCACCTGGTGCGCCATTTCGCGGATGGCGCTGCGGCCCTTCTCGTGCGCCATGCCGGCGTGCGAGGGGCGGCCCTTGACGTTCAGCGTGAGCATACCCGTGCCCTTGCGCGCGGTGACGCACTTGCCGCCGTTGGGGCGGGCGGGCTCGCAGACCAGGGCGTACTTCGCATTGGCCGCGAAGCGTTCGATGTGCACGCGCGAGGCGTGGCTGCCGGTTTCCTCGTCGGGCACCATGAGGAAGTCCACGGGCAGCCGCGTGGCGCCCGGCCGCGCCAGCGCGGCGAGGGCGGAGAGCGCCAGGTAGATGCCCGCCTTCATGTCGTAGCCGCCGGGGCCGTAGAGGCGGTCGCCTTCGATGCGCACGGGGTTTTCGAGCAGCGTGCCGACCGGGTGCACGGTGTCCATGTGGCCCAGGATGAGGATGCCGGGGCGGGTGTCGCCGGGCGCGCGGTTGGTCACGTAGAGCAGCGGGCCGGTGGCGGAGCCGAGCGAGGACACTTCCACCGTCAGGCCGGCGGCGGCGGCCTGGTCGGCGATGATGCGGGCCATCGCGGCGATGCCTTCCGGGTAGTTGGAGGGCGATTCGCAGCGCAGCCATTGCTGGATGCCGGCGACGAGCTGTTCGGTGTTGGGAAGGTTGGACATGGGAATCTCCGCGCGTTGGCGTCTTGGAAAGGAGGGTCAGGCGACTTGCTGGCCGGCGAGCCGGGCCAGTTCGGCCGCGTCGGGCATGCCGCCCTCGAACCAGAGGCTGGCGCAGACCGCCGACATGGCGCGGCCATCGTGGCCGATGCCCGGCACGACTTGCAGCTTCCAGTTGAACGGCACGCCGCGGCGCCCGGCCTCCCGGCGGCCAGCTTCGAAATAGTAGTGGGCGCGCGCGAAACGGTGCGGGCCCTGGCGTAGGGCGGCGGGCTCGGAAGGCAGGTGCGGGTCGTCGGTGGCGATGTCCTGGTCGCCCGCCAGGATAGTCATGGGGTAGCCCAGCAGCTTGACGAGATGGTCTTCGGTCAGGCCCACGCCGTCCATGCCCTCGGGGAAGGGGTAATCGAAGGTGGGCAGCGTGTACCAGCCGGGATTGGCGGCGACGACGGCCTTGAACAGGTCGTGCGGCTGGCTGCTCATGAGGCGGTGCACGAACTGGCCGCCGGCGGAATGCCCGAAGAGATAGACGTTACGGCCGTCGGCGATGTCCGCCGCGACCAGGTCGCGGATGACGTTGCCCACCAGGGCATAGGTCCAGCCGGCGATGTGGCGCGGATTGCCCGTGGCCGTGAAGACGCGGCCGTTGTTGTAGCTCTCGACGCCGGGCCAGATCTCGTTGGAGAAGGTGAGGGCCACGATCAGCAGCTTGTGGCGGTCGGCGGCCGGCACCCAGAAGTCGCGGTACTCGTCGCCGTTGCGCAGCACGCCGTGCTGCACGATCACGACCGGGCGGTCCGGCGTGTACCCGTAGGGGCGGTAGGTCTGGAGCTTGAAGGGGCGGTCGGCGTTGCGGTCGTCGTCGACGTAGTGAATGGCGTTGCGGCCGGCATGACCCAGCTCGATGGCGATACGGTCCACATTGGACATCTCTGAGGCTTTCATGGCGTTATGCGTTGGCGTCGTTCAGGTGACAGGCCGACCAGTGGCCCGGGGAGATTTCCCGCAGCGCGGGCGCCTGTTCGCGGCAGCGCGGCATGGCGTGGGGGCAGCGCGGATGGAAGGTGCAGCCGGGCGGCGGATTCAGCGGCGAGGGGATCTCGCCGCGGATCGGCGTGAACTTGCGGCCGCGCCGCGCCACGTCGGGCACCTCGGCCATCAGGGCCTGGGTATACGGGTGGTTGGCATGGGCGAAGATTTCCGCCGCGGTGGAAATCTCCACGATCTTGCCCAGGTACATGATGGCGACGCGGTCGGAGATGTGCTTGACCACGCCCAGGTCATGGCTGATGAACAGGTACGTGAAACCGTGCTGCGCGCGCAGGTCCATGAAGAGGTTGATGACCTGCGCCTGGATCGACACGTCCAGCGCCGCCACCGGCTCGTCGCAGACCAGGAACTTGGGCGACACCATCAGCGCGCGGGCGATGCCGATGCGCTGGCGCTGGCCGCCGGAGATCTGGTGCGGAAAGCGGTCGCGGTATTCGCGGTCCAGCCCCACTTCGGACAGCGCGCGGTCGATGCGGGCGGGGATGTCCCGCGGCGGCGCGAGCTTGTGCACCTTGAGCGCCTCGCCCAGGATCTGGCGCAGGCGCTGACGCGGATTGAGCGAGGCCTGAGGATCCTGGAAGATCATCTGCACGCCCAGCGTGTAGGCCAGCTTGCCGGCGCCGCGCAGCCGCGAGGCGTCCTGGCCCAGGTAGCGCAGTTCGCCCTCGCTCTGGCGGTGCAGGCCCGCCACGATGCGGCCCAGCGTGGACTTGCCGCAGCCGGACTCGCCCACCAGCCCCACGACTTCGCCGCGACGGATGGCGAGGTCCACGCCGTTGACGGCGTAGACCGTGCGGCGGTCGATGGGCCGGCCGCCCAGCGCCAGGATGCGCTGCGCCAGGTCGGGGCGCTGCTCGAAGCGCTTGTGTATGTTCTTCAGCTCGATGACGGGGGTATCGGCCTGGGTCAAGGAATGGTCCTCCGTGCTGCGCACTGCGGATGTCTCGGCGGCGCTCATGCTTTTTCCGCCTCGCGGGCAATGGGCGCATAGCAGCGGTAGCTGCGCGGGCCTTCGGTGGTGACGGCCGGGGCCTGTTCCGTGCAGCGCGTGATCGCGTGCGAGCAGCGCGGGCGGAACGGACAGCCCGAGGGCCGGCCGGCGAGGCTGGGCGCCATGCCGTCGATCTGGTGCAGGCGCCCGCCGGGCGGCGCGGCGCCGGGCATGGAGTCGAGCAGGCCCTTGGTGTAGGGATGGCGCGGCGCGTCCAGCACCTGGTCGACGGGGCCGGACTCGACGATGCGTCCGGCATACATGACGGCGACGCGGTCGGCCAGCTCGGCCACCACGCCCAGGTCGTGCGTGATCCAGATGAGCGCGGTGTCGTGCTCGCGGCAGATCTGCTGCATGCGGTAGAGAATCTGGCCCTGGATGGTCACGTCCAGCGCCGTGGTCGGCTCGTCGCAGATGATCAGGTCGGGCTTGTTCAGCATGGCGATGGCGATGGCCACGCGCTGGCGCATGCCGCCCGAGAACTCGTGGGGATAGCTGCGCAGCCGCTTTTCCGGCGAGGGGATGCCCACCATTTCCAGGGCTTCGCGGCAGCGTTCCAGCGCCTGCGCGCGCGGCACGTCCTCGTGCGTGAGGATGGCCTCCATCATCTGCTCGCCCACGCGCAGCACCGGGTTGAGCGTCATGAGCGGGTCCTGGAAGATCATGGCGATGCGGTTGCCGCGCAGCTGGCGCATCTGTTCTTCGTCGAGCTTGCGCAGGTCCGTGCCCTTGAACTTCACTTCTCCGTCCACGACTTCGCCGGGCGGGTCGATCAGGCCCAGCAGCGAAAAGCCGGTGACGGATTTGCCCGACCCCGATTCGCCCACCAGGCCCACGATCTCGCCGCGGCGCACGGTCAGGTCTACGCCGTCGACGGCCAGCCAGGCGCCGGCCTCGGTATGGAACGCGGTGCGCAGGCCGCGCACCTCCAGGATGGTTTCCTTCATTTCATTCATCCGTTGCGCCGGTCCGCCACGGCGCCGCGTCGAGGGGAAAGCGCGCAGCGCTGCGAGGGGTGGGCCTTGTTCATGCTCGTCGCGGGTCCAGGGCTTCGCGCAGGCGGTCGCCCACGATGTTGATGGAAAGAATCAGCACGAGCAGGGCGATGCCCGGGAAGAGGCTGATCCAGTAGTCGCCGGACAACAGGTACTGGAATCCGTTGGAAATCAGCAGGCCGAGCGAGGGTTCGGTAATGGGTACGCCCACGCCCAGGAAGGACAGCGTGGCTTCCAGCGCGATGGCGGTGGCGATCTGGATGGTGGCGAACACCATCACCGGGCCCAGGCAATTGGGCAGCAGGTGGAACACCATGATGCGCCAGGCCGGAAAGCCCAGGTTGGCCGCCGCTTCCACGTATTCCTTGCGCCGTTCCTGCAGGGCGCGGCTGCGCATGATGCGCGCATAGTGGCCCCACTGCACCAGCACCAGCGCCAGGATCACCTTGTCCACCCCGCGCCCCAGCACCACCAGCAGCACCAGCGCCACCAGGATGGTGGGAAAGCCCAGGATGAAATCCACGAGGCGCATCAGCACCGTGTCGACCAGCCCGCCGATATAGGCCGCCACCAGCCCGACCGCGCCGCCGATGGCCGTGGCCAGCACCACGGCGCTCAGGCCCACCATGAGGCTGATGCGCAGGCCGTACAGGATGGCGCTGAGCATGTCACGGCCCTGGTCGTCGGTGCCCAGCCAGGCGATGCTGCCGTCCATGAGCGCCTGCCCGGGGGCCAGGCGGCCGTCCATGAGCGAGAGATTGGCGAGATCGTAGGGATTCTGCGGCGCGAAGAAGGGCGCGGCCATGACGAGCACGACGAGAATGGCCAGCGCGATGGCCGACCCCTTCACGGTGGGCCGCGCGTGCAGCTTTTTCAAGATGGCGGCGCGCCGGGGCGTGTCGGCCAGCGGCTGGACCGTGCGGGTGCGGCCGGGATTGGGAGTATGGGGCATGGTATTCATTGAGCGGGAGTCACGAGCTGTACGCGCGGGTCGAGCGCGGCATACAGAATGTCCACAACCAGGTTGATGATGACGAAGATCAGCGTGACCAGCATCACGTAGGCCACCACCACGGGGCGGTCGAGCTGGTAGACGCTGTCGATGAGCAGCTTGCCCATGCCGGGCCACGCGAACACGGTTTCGGTGATGGTGGAGTAGGCGATCAGCGTGCCGAATTCCATGCCGATCACGGTGACGACGGGGATGAGGATGTTGCGCAGGATATGGCGGCGCACGATGCGGCCGGGCCTGACGCCCTTGGCGCGGGCGAACTTCACGTAGTCCTGGCTGCGCGCCTCGACCACGCCGGAGGCGGTCAGGCGCAGCACCAGCGCGATATTGGCCAGCGCCAGGTTGATGGCCGGCATGATGAGATGCGACCAGCCGTCGGCGGTGAGAATGGACAGCGGCACGCCCAGCACGGTGGCCGTCTCGCCGCGGCCGGTGGCCGGCAGCCAGCCCAGCCAGACGGCAAAGAGCAGGATGAGCATCATGCCCTGCCAGAAGTTGGGCAGCGAGAAGCCCAGCACCGACGAGGCCATGATGCCCCGCCCGAGCGGCTCGTCGCGGTACAGGCCGGCCACCAGCCCGAGCGGAATGCCGATCAGACAGGTCAGGCTGATGGCGACCACCACCAGTTCGAAGGTGGCGGGAATGCGCTGCACGATGAGATCGACGGCGGGGATGTTGTGCACGAAGGACGTGCCCAGGTCGCCGTGCAGCGCGCGCCACAGGAAATGGGCGTATTGCTGCCAGACCGGCAGGTCCAGCCCCAGCCGGGCGATCATGGCTTCGCGGGCGGCCTGGCTGGCTTCGGGGCTGACCAGCAGTTCGATCGGGTCTCCCACGGCGTAGACCGCGAAGAACACCACGACCGACACGGCCAGGAGGACGAACAGACTCTGTATCAGTCTGCGCAGGATGAACAGGGCCACGAGATGAGTTCCTTGCTGGGCATGATGGTTTCGTTTCCGGGAGAGGCGGGCAGGCCGCGCGCTGGCGGGGTCAGGCGATAGGCCGGGCCAGCCGGACCACGGTCACGCCCGGCCGCAGATTGGCGGTGGAGGGCATGATGAGCACGCAGTCGTCGTAGGGCGTGACGACGGGCTCGCCTTCGGACCAGCCGATCAGCGTGCCGGCGCGGGGCAGGGTTTCGAGCCCCTTCCAGGGCTGCGCGAAACGGAAATCGGCGCTCCGGGCCGCGATGGCCTCCGTGACGCGCAGCGCGCGCTGCGCGGGCGCGTCGGGCGCGAACCAGGCGGCCGGCAGGTCGGTGCGGTCCAGCGTGCCTGCCGCGCACAGGAAGCGCGCCAGCTGGTCCAGCGCCACGTCGCGCGCCTCGGGCGCGCCATGAAAGCCGCACTCGATGAGCAGCGAGCGCGTGCCATTATCGCCCGTCTCGCCGAACCGGCCATAGTCGCGCATGCGCACGCCCGCGGCGTGGCCGGCGTCGGCGATGACGTAGGCCGGGTTGCCCAGCGAGCGCGCCAGTGCGATATTGCGCGGCTCCAGCCCGGTGAGCTGCAGCGGCACGTCGGAGTTGCTCATCGAATGGAAGTCCATGAGCCAGTCGGCCCGCTCCACCCAGGGGCGCAGCTCGGCGGCGCGGCGGCGTTCCTGGGTGTCGGGCCGCGACAGCTTGTCTTCGCTCCAGACGCGGTTCATGTCTTCGTCCACGAAGCGCGACGGCGCGTAATTGGCGGGATCGAAGCGGTCGAACGCGGCCAGGTTGCAGAACGCCAGGGTCAGCGAGCCCCGGCGCGGCCGCAGCCCCGCCTGCAGCGCCGCCTTGAGCGCCCAGGCGCCGCACAGCTCGTTGCCGTGGACGAGGGCGGTGAGCATGACGCGCCGGCCCGCGACGCCCGAGTCGAAGTGCCATACACCCGGCGTGCCGGTATTGCCCTGGCGCTCGGCGGCCAGGTCCGGACAGGCAAGCAGGAAGGGGCGCGGACGCGGCGCGGATTCAGGCGATGACATGGCGACTCCGGTAAAGCGGGGGCATTGTATAGGCGATCCGGCGGATGCGGTCCCGGGGGCGCGCCCGCCCTAAGCGGCCGGGGGGCGCGNCCCACGTCCAGGCCGACCGCCCGGCCGCGGCCCGCGAACTCTCCGCCCGCTACGGCGCATGGGTGGTGCTCAAGGGCGCGGGCACCATTGTGTGCGCGCCCGACGGCCGCTGCCAGGTCAATGCCAGCGGCAACCCCGGCCTGGCGACCGCCGGAACGGGGGACGTATTGGCGGGCATGCTGGGCTCGCTGATCGCCCAGGGCCTGCCGCTGGAGCAGGCGGTGCCGGGCGCGGTATGGCTGCATGGCGCCGCCGCCGACGCGCTGGTGGCGCGCGGCATCGGCCCCATCGGCCTTACGGCCGGCGAACTGGCCGACGCGGCCCGCGCATTGCGCAATCAGAAACACTAGGGTAAACCCTATTTACAACATTCTTCTCCTGCGGCAGGAAATTCGATTGCCTTTTCATTAGGGTTATCCCTATAATGGTTTACCCCAAGACGAAACGGACTGGAGAGAACCATGAGCGAACTGACCCTGAACCACAACGCCCGCCTGACCGACGCGCTGGAGCGCGACCTGCTGCGCGGCGCCCTCGAACGCCAACCGAACGCCCACCCCCTGACCAGCCTGAAGAAGGCCGGCCACGCCGTCGCCGGCGCCATCGGCAGCTTCTTCGATTTCATCGACGAAGTGAACGAGTCGATGAACCGCGCCCGCGCCGCCAGCGCCCGCTTCTCCGGCTCCCAGTGGTAATCGCTGCCGCGCCCGGCAGGCCCGCCGCGTCCCGACCGCCGCGCAGCCTGCCGGGCGCAACACCGTAGCGGCGCCCGCGTCTTCCCCGCGCCCGCCGTGCCGGTGCGGCTGCCGACCCCTCTGCGGGCGCGATCCGCGCCGCGCCGGCCTGCTTTGGCCAGGCCCCCGCGACGCGCCTTCCCCGTCCGCCTTCCGGCGGCATCCTAGGCGTTTTCCCTAGCGCCCCTTGCGCCTGCGGCGCATTGACAGCTTCCGAACCCCCTACCGATAATCGGCCCCTTGCCGTCGCGCCCGGCGTCCGCCCCTGCCCCCGCGCCGTCCGCACGCGGCCGGCCGCCAGGCAGGCGCCGCGCACGACCCGGTCCGTTTTCCCTCCGGAGTTGTCACCATGAAGTTGCGCACCACCCTGGCCCTCGCGGCCGCCAGCGCCGGCCTGGCCGCCCTGCCCCTGGCCTCGCAGGCCCAGACGCTGAAGATCGGCCTGTCTTCCGAGCCCACCTCGGCCGACCCCCACTATCACAAGATGACGCAGAACGACGCGTTTTCCGCGCACGTCTACAGCTCGCTGGTGGGCCGCGACGCCGACATGAAGCTGGTGCCCGCCCTGGCCACGTCCTGGAAGAACCTGGACGACCTGACCTGGGAATTCAAGCTGCGCGACGACGTCAAGTTCTCCAACGGCAAGCCCTTCACGTCCGAGGACGTGCTGTTCACCATCTGCCGCACGCTGAACAACGAAACCAACGTGTCGCAGTCGTACATGGACATGACCAAGCGCATCACCGATGTGCAGACGCCGGATCCCCACACCGTCATCGTCAAGACGGCCCAGCCCTTCCCGCTCATGCCCGCCGAAATGGCGCGCTCGCTGCCCATCATCTGGAATGGCATCGTCGAGCACGGCAAGCTGACCTTCGATCCGAAAAAGGGCTGCGGCGTGACCGGCCCCTGGCCCACCGTGGCCGACTTCAACAACGGCAAGGACGCCATCGGCACGGGCCCCTACCTGCTCAAGTCCTACGTGAAGGGCACAGGCATCGAGCTGGTGCGCAATGAGAACTACTGGGGCCCCAAACCCTACTGGAAGGAAGTGAAGTTCGTGCCGGTGCCGGCCGCGGGCCCGCGCCTGACCGGCCTGCTGTCGGGCGACTTCGACATGATCGAGAACCCGGCCGCGCGCGACCTCACGCGCCTGAAGGACAATCCCAAGTTCGGCTACGTGGCCACGCCGTCCACCCGCCTGATCTTCTTCCAGCCCGACGTGGCCCGCAACCCGAGCCCGTTCGTCAAGAGCGCCGACGGCAAGAACCCGCTGCAAGACCTGCGCGTACGCAAGGCCATTTCCATGGCCATCGACCGCAAGGCCATCACCGCCCGCATCATGGACGGCATGGCCACCCCGGCCTACCAGTACATGCCCGACGGCATGTTCGGCGCGCTGCCCAAGGCTCCCGAGATCAAGTACGACCCCGAAGGCGCCAAGAAGCTGCTGGCCGAAGCCGGCTATCCCAACGGTTTCGAGCTCACCATCTCCACCACCAACGACCGCTACGTCAACGACGGCCAGGTCGCCCAGGCGGTGGCGCAGTATCTCTCGCGCATCGGCATCAAGGCCAACGTGGACGCGATGACCGCCTCCATCTACTTCCCCAAGCGCGCCAAGCGCGAGTTCAGCTTCTCCATCGGCGGCTGGCCGGCGGAAACGGGCGAAGCCTCGGCGCTGTTCCAGCTGTGGGTCGCCTCGCTGGATTCGCCCAACAGCCTGGGCACCAGCAACTACGGCGGCTTCTCCAACGCCGATTTCGACAAGGTCTACAAGCAGGCCATCGTCACCGTGGACGCGCCCAAGCGTGAAAAACTGCTGCAGGAATCCACCCGGATCGCCCTGGACAACGTGCCGCTGATCCCGCTGCACTTCGAAAGCAGCATCTGGGCCTTCCGCAAGGGCATCACCTACGAAGGCCGCCGCGACCAGTACACGCTGGCGATGTCGGTCAAGCCTGCCGGCCAGAAGTAAGGCGGCCCCCCGCCCCCCCCCGAAAAGACGCCGCCGGCCCGCGGCGTCTTTTTTTTTCCGCCGGGCCTACAGCTCGTCCAGCCGCCGCGCCAGCAGCGCCGCGAAAGCCTCGGCCTCGGCCGGCAGCAGGCGGCCCTGCATCACCTGGATCTGCAGCGTGCGCGACTGCAGCTCCGCATTGGCGATCGGCACGGCGGCGAGTTCTTCTTCCGCCAGTCGCCACGCCACCGATACATGGCCGCTCAGCATGATGGCGTCGGACCGCCGCACGAACGCATGCAGGCGCCCGAGTAATTCGTGGTCAGGGCCGGTTCCAACGTCACCGAATCCAGGGCGCAGCCCAGCTCGAACAGGCGACGGGTGGTGGTGGCCGCGCCGGTCAGCGCCAGCGGATAGCCGCCCAGCTCCGATAAGTCCAGGCTGGCGCGCGAGGCCAGGGGATGGCCGGCGCGCATGACCGCATAGACGGGCGCGCGGCGGGAATGCCGCACGGTCACGCCCTGGCCGCGCTCCATATTGAAGGTCACGGCCAGTTCGGCCTCGCCGCTCGCCACGCGCCGCGTGGCTTCGAGCGGCGAGGCCACGTGGAGGTCGAAACGCACCCAGGGCCATTCGGCGTGGAATTCGGCCATGGCCTGGGGCAGAAAGCCCTGCGCCGGCCCTTCGGACGAGGCCACCCGTATCTCGTTGCGCGGCGAACCTTTCAGCCCGGCGATCTGGCGCAGCACCGATTCGGATTCCAGCAGCGAACGGCGCGCATGCGCCAGCAACAGGCGGCCCGCCTCGCTCAGCACCATGCCGCGCGCCGCGCGCTCGAACAGCGGCGCGCCCGCCTCTTCCTCCAGCTTGGCGATCTGGCGGCTGATGGCGGACACGGCCACGTGCAGCCGCGCCGAGGCCGCGCTCAGGCTGCCGGCGTCGGCCACTTCCACGAAATACTTCAGGGCGATGCCGTGCATGCGCGGCTCCGGGAAAAGAGATCCTTGCCGAAAAGGCAAAGCAATGAACAATTATTCTAATTGTCGAGAAAGGACGCGCGCTCCTAGAATTTTTCGCCATTGCCAACGAAAACGGCGCGCCACGACGCGCCGGGATGGGAAAACCGTGTCAGCAGCAGTTTCGAGCGCCACCCGCGAGGCCGCCATCGCCCGCGCCGTCGCGCAGGCCGATGGCGGCGCCTTGCAGCGCGAATTGGCCGGCCTGGTGGCTTACCGCAGCGAAAGCCAGAACCCCGCCCAGCGCCCCACGCTGTATGCCTATCTGCGCGAAGCCGTGGCGCCGCGCCTCGAACGGCTGGGCTTCGCCTGCCGCATCGCCGAAAACCCGGCCGCGGACGGCCCGCCCTTCCTGCTGGCCCACCGGGTGGAAGATCCCGCCCTGCCCACCGTGCTGCTCTATGCCCATGGCGACGTGGTGCGCGGCTACGACGAACAGTGGCGCACCGGCCAGGGCCCGTGGCGGCTCACCGCCGAAGGCGACCGCTGGTACGGACGGGGCACGGCCGACAACAAGGGACAGTACTGCATCAACGTAAATGCCCTGGAACAGGTGCTGGCCGAACGCGGCGGCCGCCTGGGCTTCAACGCGCGCATGCTGGTGGAATGCGGCGAGGAAGTCGGTTCGCCGGGCCTGCACGACGCCTACCGCCTATGGAAACAGGAGCTGGCGGCCGACGTGTTCATCGCTTCCGACGGGCCGCGCCTGGCCGCCGAACGGCCCACGCTGTTCCTGGGCTCGCGCGGCACGCTGCTGTTCGACCTGACCGTGGACCTGCGCGAACACGCGCACCATTCCGGCAACTGGGGCGGGGTACTGCCCAACCCGGGCCTGCTGCTGGCCCATGCGCTGGCCGCCCTGGTGGACGCGCGCGGCCGCCTGCTGGTCGAAGGATTGCGGCCGCCTCCCGTGCCGCCCGCCGTGCGCGAGGCGCTGTCCACCATCGAGGTGGGCCGGGACGAGGACGCCCCCGAGCTGGACCCCGGCTGGGGCGAGCCGGGGCTGACCGTGGCCGAGCGCCTCTTTGCCTGGAACACGCTGGAAGTGCTGGCCTACAAAACCGGCAACCCCGACAACCCGGTGGGCGCGATTCCGCCGCGCGCCTGCGCCACCTGCAACCTGCGCTTCGTGGTGGGCACGGACTGGCGCGGCGCCGCGGGCATCCTGCGCCGCCATCTGGACGCGCACGGCCTGCAATGCGTGCAGGTTTCAGTGCGCAGGGGCACGCCCGCCACGCGCCTGGACCCGGACGACCCCTGGGCGCGCTGGGCCCTGGAATCGCTGGCGCGCACGACCGGCAAGGCGCCCGCCCTGCTGCCCAACCTGGGCGGCACCGTGCCCAACGATGCATTCTCGGAAGTGCTGGGCCTGCCCACCGTGTGGGTGCCGCATTCCTATCCGGCCTGTTGCCAGCACGGCCCGGACGAACACCTGCTGGCCAGCGTCGCGCGCGAAGGACTGGCCGTCATGGCCGGGCTGTTCTGGGACCTGGGCGAACAGGGCCCGGCCCTCGCCGCCCGGNGCGCCGGCGAGCCGGGGCATGAGCAGGCTGGACGCGCCTTCGGGGCACAGCCCCAGCGCCACGAAGGGCATGCGCAGCGTGGCGGCGTCGCCGATATGCACGAAATCGCAGTGCTGCAGCAGCGTGACCCCGATGCCGATGGCGTAGCCTTCCACCGCAGCGATGACGGGCGCCTCGCACGTCGAGAGCACGCGCAGGAACGCCAGGCCGGCGCTGTCGCCCGGGCCCCGCCCGGACTGGAAATCGCGCAGGTCGTTGCCGGCCGTGAAGTGCTCGCCGGCGCCGGTGAGAATCACCGCGCTGACCGAGGCGTCGGCCGAGGCCTGGGCGATCCGTTCCGACAGCGCGCCATAGGTGGCCGCGTCCAGCGCGTTGCGGCGGTCGGGACGGTTGATCGTCAGCGTGACGACCGAACCCTCGCGCTGCGCCAGCAGGCTGGCGGGCGTGTCCTCGAGCGGCGCGTTCCGGTGGCCGCCCGCGGGGCGGTCCGGCGGGCTCATGCGAAGCTCCCTTCGGACAGGCGGGCGCGGGCCTGGGCGTATTCATGGCGCAGGGTGGCCACGATTTCGCGGGTGGGCGCCACGCTGGCGATGCCGCCCACGCCCTGGCCCGCGCCCCAGATGTCTTTCCACGGCTTGACGCGGGTGGAGCCGAAATTGGAGGCGCCGCGGTCCGGCTCGGGCAGGTTGGCCGGGTCCAGCCCGGCGGCCACGATGCTGGATTTCAGGTAGTTGCCCGGAATGCCGGTGAAAAACGGCGTATAGAGAATGTCCGAGGCGCTGGCCTGGACGATGGCCTGCTTGTAGCCTTCGCTGGCATTGGCTTCGGCGCTGGCGATGAAGCGCGTGCCCATATAGGCGAAGTCCGCGCCCATCGCCTGGGCCGCCAGGATGTGCTCGCCCCGCGTGATCGCGCCCGAGAGCACCAGCGGGCCGTCGTAGAAGCGCCGTACTTCGGACACCAGGGCGAAGGGGCTGAGGGTGCCGGCATGGCCGCCCGCGCCCGCGCACACCAGGATCAGCCCGTCCACGCCGGCTTCCAGGGCCTTTTCGGCATGGCGCAGCGTGGTGACGTCGTGAAAGACCTTGCCGCCCCACTCGTGGATGCCCTTGACCAGGTCGCCGGGCGCCCGCAGGCTGGTGATGATGAGCGGCACGCGGTGGCTGGCGCAGACCGAGAGATCCTGCTCGAGCCGGTCGTTGGACTGATGGATGATCTGGTTGACGGCGTAGGGCGCCACGCGGGCGCCGGGGTTGGCCTCGCGGTAGGAGGCCAGCCCGGCCTGGATCTCGTCCAGCCAGTCGGTCAGCAGCGATTGGGGGCGCGCATTGAGCGCCGGGAAAGCGCCCACGATGCCGCTGGTGCATTGCTCCAGCACCAGCTTGGGGTTGGACACGATGAACATCGGGGAACTGATGACAGGCAGCGTCATCTGGCCGTACAGCTCGGTCACGAGGGAGTGGGGCATGGCTTCTGGAGCAGCGTGGTGGGGTCGGAGCAAGCGGGGCGGATGCGCGGCGCGAAGCCGGGCCCGAGCGACGGGCCCGAACGCAGGACTTGAGCGCGCGCCGGCACCATGCCTATAATTACCTACCGACCGTCCGGTAATTAATTAATCCTTATTTAACGGCATGCCCCAAATCCCTGTCAATGGAGCCGCGCGCTCCCGGCGGGCCGGGGGCTGCCTGCCCCGAAATCCCATGGACATCGTCACCGCCGCTTCCCCCAAACGCGCCCGCGCCGGCCGTCCGCCCACCCTGGCCGCGCCCCGCGAGCGCATCCTCGAAGAGGCCGCGCGCCTGTTCGCCAGGAGCGGCTACGACGGCAGCTCGGTGTCCGACCTGGCCGCTGCGCTGGGCGTGTCCAAGGCCGCGATCTATCACTACTTCACCACCAAGCAGGACATTTACGACGCCATCATCCTGTCCGTGCTCGGCGGCCTGGTCCAGGCGGTGGGCCAGGAAGTGGCGCGCGCGCAGGGCGCAGCGCAGCGGCTGCGCGCCTTCATGCTGGCGCACGCGGGCTACTTCGAGGCGCACCACGCCGAGTTCGTGACCATGCTGATCGGCTATTCGGGCATGGCGCTGCCCGAGCGCGAAGACGCCGCGCGCCTGCGCGACGACTACGAAAAGCGCCTGCGCGAGATCATCGCGCAGGGCGTGGACGACGGCAGCTTCCGCGCCCTGGACGTCGCCGCAACCGGACGCGCCGTGCTGTCGCTGCTGAATTGGATGGTGCGCTGGTACAAGCCCGGCCAGGGCGACAGCGCCGAGCAGATCGCCGCCGGCTATTTCGATCTGGTCGTGAACGGCATGCGCGCCTGAGCGCGCCGTCGCGCAATCTTTTCCGACATATTCGAGACATACCTGGAGAACCCGCCATGGCCCTGGATACCGAAACCCTGAACCTGCTGCTGGACGCCGTGCGCCGCTTTGTGCACGAACGCCTCATTCCCGCCGAAGACGCGCTGGCCGCCAGCGGCGAGATTCCGCCCGACATCGTCAATGAAATGCGCGAGCTGGGACTGTTCGGCCTGTCCATCGCCCCCGAGTACGGCGGCCTGGGACTCAATATGGAAGAAGAGGTGCGCGTGGTGTTCGAGCTGGGCCAGACCTCGCCCGCCTTCCGCTCGCTGGCCGGCACCAACATCGGCATCGGCTCGCAGGCCATCGTGCTGGCCGGCACCGACGAGCAGCGCCAGCGCTACCTGCCCAGGCTGGCCAGCGGCGAGCTCATCGGCTCCTTCGCGCTCACCGAGCCCGACGCGGGCTCCGACGCCATGTCGCTGCGCGTGAGCGCCGAGCGCGACGGCGATCACTACGTGCTCAACGGCACCAAGCGCTTCATCACCAACGCGCCCATCGCCGGCCTGTTCTCCGTCATGGCGCGCACGGCGCCCGAGCGCAAGGCCGGTTCCATTTCGTGTTTCCTGGTCGAGGCCGGCACGCCCGGCCTGTCCATCGGCAAGCCCGACAAGAAAATGGGTCAGGCCGGCGCGCTGACCAGCGACGTGGTGTTCGACAACTGCCGCGTGCCGGCCTCGGCCCTGCTGGGCGGCGAGGAAGGCAACGGGTTTCGCACCGCGATGCGCGTGCTGGACAAGGGCCGGCTGCATATTTCGGCGCTGTGCGTGGGCATCGCCGACCGGCTGCTGCGCGACGCGGTCAAGTACGCCACCGAACGCAAGCAGTTCGGCCAGCCGATTTCCGAGTTCCAGCTCATCCAGGCCATGATCGCCGACAGCCAGGCCGAGCTGTACGCGGCGCGCTGCATGGTGCTGGACGCCGCCCGCATGCGCGACCGCGGCGAGAACACCACCCTGCAGGCCGCCTGCTGCAAGCTCTTCGCCACCGAGATGGTGGGCCGCGTGGCCGACCGCGCGGTGCAGATCCACGGGGGCGCGGGCTACATGTCGGAATACGCGGTGGAGCGCTTCTATCGCGACGTGCGCCTGTTCCGCATCTTCGAGGGCACCTCGCAGATCCAGCAACTGGTGATCGCGCGCGAGACGATCAAGGCGAATTCCTGAGAGTCCGGCCTCCGGACAGGCGCGCGCCGCGCGCGCCCGAAAGGCTAATATCCTGTCTGGTTCCGCGGGTCCGGGGCGCGTCCCCGGCCGCACGGCGCCGGCGGCCCGCGCCGCCGGCATGGTCGAGATTCCCCGGCTGGCGCATGCCGCGAGCCGGACGTCATCCGTATTCATCCATTCCCTGGCGAAAAATACCCATGTCGCAACGTCCCGCTCCTCTCACCGGCATCCGCGTGCTGGACCTGACCCGCGTGCTGGCCGGCCCCTGGTGCACCCAGAACCTCGCCGACCTCGGCGCCGAGGTCATCAAGATCGAACGTCCCGGCAGCGGCGACGACACCCGCGCATGGGGGCCTCCCTACCTCAAGGACGCCGCGGGCAACGACACCAGCGAGGCCGCCTATTACCTCTCGGCCAACCGCAACAAGCTCTCCGTGGCCCTGGACATCGCGTCGCCGCGCGGCGCCGAACTGGTGCGCGCCCTGGCCGAGCAGAGCGACATCCTGGTCGAGAACTTCAAGGTGGGCGGCCTGGCCAAGTACGGCCTGGACTACGAAAGCCTCAGGCAGGTCAATCCGCGCCTCATCTATTGCTCCATCACGGGCTTCGGCCAGACCGGCCCCTACGCGAGCCGTCCCGGCTACGACTTCATGATCCAGGGCATGGGCGGGCTGATGAGCATCACGGGCGAGCGCGACGACCTGCCCGGCGGCGGCCCGCAGAAGGCCGGCGTGGCGGTGGCCGACCTGATGACCGGCATGTACTCCACCGTGGGCATCCTGGCCGCGCTGCACGAGCGCGGCCGCAGCGGGCTGGGCCAGCACATTGACATGGCGCTGCTCGATTGCCAGGTGGCCATGATGGCCAACCAGAACCTCAACTACATGACCTCGGGCAAGGCGCCCAGGCGCGCCGGCAATGCGCACCAGAACCTCGTGCCCTACCAGGTGTTCGCCGCCAGCGACGGCCACCTCATCGTGGCGGTGGGCAACGACAGCCAGTTCCGCAACTACTGCGGCGCGATCGGGCTGCCCGAGCTGGCGGCCGACCCGCGCTTTTCCACCAACCCGCAGCGCGTGAAGAATCGCGAGGAGCTGGTGCCGCTGCTGGCCGAGCGCATGGCCACGGGCGAGCGCGACCACTGGCTGGCGGCGCTGGAGGCGGTGGGCGTGCCGGCCGGCCCCATCAATACGCTGGACCAGGTCTACGAAGACCCGCAGGTGCTGGCGCGCGGCATGAAGCGCGAGCTGCCGCACCCGGCGGCCGGCGTGGTGCCCATGGCGGCCAGCCCGCTCAAGTTCTCGGACAGCCCGGTGGAATACCGCCGCGCGCCGCCCATGCTGGGCGAGCACACGGCCCAGGTGCTGTCCGAACGGCTGGGCCTGTCCCAGGAAGAAATCCAGGCGTTGGCGCAGTCGGGCGGCTGACGCCGTCCGCCGCGCGGCGCGGTTGTCGTTTCACAATACAGGCAGGAGATAGTTGATGACGGAGATTCAAACCATCGGCGTCGTGGGCGCCGGAGCCATGGGGCGCGGCATCGCGCAGATCGCGGCGCAGGCCGGATTGCGCGTGCGCCTGTACGACACTAGCGCCGAGGCCATCGCCGCCGCGCGCGAGTCGCTGCGCGGCACCTGGGAAAAGCTGGTCCAGAAGGGCAAGATGGCGCAGGCCGATGCGCGCGCTTCGCTGGAGCGGGTGGAGTCGGCCACGGCCCTGTCCGACATGGCCCAATGCCAGGTCGTGATCGAGGCCATCGTCGAGCGCCTGGACGTCAAGCGGGATCTCTTCGCCGCCCTGGAGGGCGTGGTTTCTGACGATTGCATTCTTGCGTCCAACACCTCTTCGCTTTCCATCACCGCCATTGCCGCCGCGTGCAAGCGTCCGCAGCGTGTGGCGGGCTACCACTTCTTCAATCCCGTGCCGCTGATGAAAGTGGTGGAAGTGATCGACGGCCTGCGCAGCGCGCCCGAAGTCGGCGACACCCTGGCCGCGCTGGCGCGCCGCATGGGGCACACGCCCGTGCGCGCCAAGGACATGCCGGGCTTCATCGTCAACCACGCGGGGCGGGGCATGAACACCGAGGGCCTGCGCGTGGCGCAGGAGGCCGTCGCCAGCTTCGCCCAGGTCGACGCCATCATGCGCGAGCAGGCCGGCTTCCGCATGGGGCCGTTCGAGCTGCTGGACCTCACGGCGCTGGACGTGTCGCACCCGGTCATGGAATCCATCTACCGCCAGTTCTTCGACGAGCCGCGTTTCCGTCCGTCTCCCATCACGACAGTGCGCCTGGCGGGCGGCCTCATCGGCCGCAAGACCGGCGAAGGCTTCTATGCCTATGTCGACGGCCAGAAGCAGGTGCCGCCCGAGCCGTCCGTGCCGGCGCTGCCCGAGGGCCTGAAGGTCTGGGTCAGCCCCCAGCACGCCGAAGGCCGCGCGCGCGCTGTCCAACTGCTGCAGGATCTGGGCGCGGCCCTGGCGGAGGGCGCGCAGCCGCCCGCCGACGCGCTCATCGTGGCGACACCGTTCGGCGAAGACGTGTCCACCGCCGTGTCGGCCCAGGGCCTGGACGCCGCCCGCACCGTGGGCCTCGATACCCTGCATCCCTTTGCCGGCGCCAAGCGCCGCACCGTCATGGTGTCGCCCGCCACGCAGCCGCGCTGGCGCGACGCGGCGCACGCCCTGTTTGCCAAGGACGGCGTGCCCGTCTCCGTGATCCAAGACTCGCCCGGCTTCGTGGCGCAGCGCATCGTGGCCACCATCGTCAACATCGCCAGCGACATCGCCCAGCAGCAGATCGCCACGCCCGAGGACATCGACCGCGCCGTCACCCTGGGCCTGGGCTATCCGGTCGGGCCGCTGTCGCTGGGCGACAAGCTCGGCGCCCCGCGCATCTACGAAATCCTGAAAAACATGGAGCGCGTCACGGGCGATCCCCGCTACCGTCCCAGCCTCTGGCTGCAGCGCCGCGTGCAGCTGGGCATGCCGCTCACCGCCAGCGCCGCCGGCTAGGCCGCGCCGCCGCGCTCGCCAAGACGAAACGCCCCGCAAGGGGCGTTTCGTCTTGGCGAGCGCGCAATGTCCGGCCTGCGCGCGGGCCGTTGGCTTACTTGGCGTGGTCCACCATGTACTGCACGGCCGCGCGGATGTCTTCTTCCGTGGCGTTGGCCGCGCCGCCCTTGGGCGGCATGGGCGGTTTGCCTTCCATGGCGACCTTGACCATGGCGTCGAGGCCCGTCTTGATGTAGGGCTCCCAGTCGGCCTTGCTGCCGAACTTGGGCGCATTGGCCACGCCGGTGGCGTGGCAGGCGAAACAGGTGCTCTTGTACAGCTTCTCGCCCGCCGGGTTGACGGCGGCGGTCTGCGCCGAGGGGGCGGGAGCCGGAGTGGGCGCAGCCGCGGGCGCCGGCGCGGCGGCAGGCGCGGCAGCGGCTGCCGGAGCAGCCGT
>NZ_LHSJ01000074.1:0-29203 GCF_001270295.1 Achromobacter sp. DMS1
TTTTGGCGTGACCCAGCCCCGCGTCTCTGACCTGATGCGTGGAAAAATCAATGTTTTTGGTCTTGATGCACTGGTCAATATGGCCGCTGCCGCTGGACTGCACATTGAGATGCGCGTACTTGAGCCTGCCTAGGGCTGGGCCCAAGGTTTCGAGTCAGAAAATTTGGAATAAAAGTCTGCAAACCCGCATGAAATCGACACGTTTTTGACACTTTTTGGAATACGATTTGGCTCGAAACCCGCATAAACATTGACTTCGATACCGTTCCTGTCACGCCGGGGGTCGCGGGTTCGAGCCCCGTCCGCTCCGCCAAGCTTTCCCGCCGTCCGGCCCGCCGGACACCGGAACGCACGAAACCCGACGCAAGGCTCCGTTATTTCACGGAGCCTTTTGTTTTGGCCTTGCGTTTTGATCTTTCGTTTTCCAGGCCGGGCGCCGGTCGCGCCGGCGTCCATCGGGGGCATCGTCCTTTTTGGCCACTGGACAGTCCCGCCGCCCGCCTGCATTCTTGATGCCGTTGCCCATCCGACCGAACGAGGGGTCAGTGACCGCATCTCCCGCCGCGCCGCAGGCGCATCGCCAGCACTTGCAGCACATCATCGCCGGTTTGAGCGAGGGCATCATCGTGCTGGAGCCGGATGGCGCGGTGGCATGGGCCAATGCCAGCGCGCTCGCGCTGCATGCCGTGACCAAGCCCGCGGACCTGGGCGGCACGCCGGCGGGCTACCGCAAGCGCTATGCGCTGAAATACCGCAACCGCCATGCCGTGCCGCCCCGACAGTATCCGCTGGACCGCCTGGCCGCGGGCCAGTCGTTCGAGGATGTGCTGTTCGAGCTGCATGCGCGGAACAACCCCGGCCAGGTCCGCTACGTGGCCGCGCGCGGCCTCAGCCTGAACGGCGAGTCCGGCGCCGAGTACCGGGTGCTGATCCTCACCGACCATACCGAACGCTTCGACGCCGAACAGCGCTTCGAGCGCACGTTCGCCGCCAATCCGGCCCCTGCCCTGATCTGCCGGCTGTCCGACCTGCGCTACGTGAAGGTGAACGCGGGTTTCCTGGAAATGACGGGCTACACCCGCGAGGCCGTGCTGGGGCGGTCCACCTATGAGCTCGACGTGCTGGACGGCGACCCCGACAAGGAAGCCGCGGTGGCCCTGCTCAACGAAGGCAAGACCATTTCGCAGCGCGAAGGCGTGATCCGGCTGCCCGACGGCTCCGGCAAGTTCGTGGTGGTGGCGGGCCAGCCCATCGACATGCACGGCGAACCCTGCATGCTCTTCACTTTCATCGACCTGGAAGCGCGCAAGCGCACCGAGCTTGCGCTGCGCGAAAGCGAAGAACGCTTTTCCACCGCTTTTCGCCTGGCGCCGGCTCCCATGGCCTTGTGCGAAGCCGAAACCCTGTCGGTGCTGGAGTCCAACGACGCCTTCGCGGCCGCCACCGGCGCCGATGCCGCCCGCTCCGCCGGCCAGCCCCTGCCCGCCCTGGGCGCACACCTTACCGAGGACGTGCTTGCCAGCCTCAAGAACGGAGAGAGCCTGCGCAATCGCGACATGGCGCTCGCCACCCCCGACGGCGAGGTGCTGGATTGCCTGCTGTCGGCCGAACCCGTCACCATCGGCGGCTCGCGCCGGATGCTGATCGTGATGCAGGACATCACGGAGCGCAAACGCTCGGAATCGGAGCTGCTGGCGGCCATCGAGGCCGTGATGCGCGACACGTCCTGGTTCAGCCGCGGCGTCATCGAGAAGCTGGCGCAGTTGCGCCAGCCCTCGCCCTCGCGCGACGTCGCCGAGCTCGCGCAGCTCACGCAGCGCGAGCGCGAAGTGCTGGGGCTGATCTGCCAGGGCCAGGACGACGACGCCATCGCCCGCGCGCTGGATCTCTCGCGCAACACCGTGCGCAACCACGTGGCCACCATCTACAGCAAGATCGGCGTGCACCGCCGCAGCGCGGCCATTGTGTGGGCGCGCGACCGCGGCATTACCGGCCGCGAGACGCCGCGCCCCCGCCGCAAGCCCGCCCCATCCTGATGTTTACAATTTGAATCAAAATAATCCGCCTCCGCGATCGCCGGAGATGACGCCGGATTGACGATCCAGCAACCCCAAATCGCCGACAACTCCAGCCATATTTCACCATTTACACGTTAATTCACACTCAACTCACGGACTTGCATCCGGCGAACCGGCCTTCTTACGATCCGCCCGTCATGCCGCCCCTGCCGGGGCGTGCGCGACCCGACCGCAAGGAGCCCGTTCATGCATATCGCCCACGTTTCCATGCCTTCCCCCAGCCCCCGGCAGCCCGAGATGGCCTGGAGCACGCAAGACATCCTGAAGCTTTACGAACTGCCGTTCATGGACTTGCTGTTCCGTGCGCAGGAAGTCCACCGGTCGAATTTCGAGCCCAACACCGTCCAGCTTTCCAGCCTGCTGTCGATCAAGACCGGCGGCTGCCCGGAAGACTGCGCCTACTGCCCGCAGTCGGCCCGCTACGACACGGGCGTGGACGCGGAAAAGCTGATGCCGCTGGACGAAGTGGTGGCCGCGGCCCGGGCGGCGCAGGCCGCCGGCGCGCAGCGCTTCTGCATGGGCGCGGCCTGGCGCAGCCCCAAGCCGCACCATCTGGAAGCCGTCGCGGAAATGGTGAGCGCCGTAAAGGCGCTGGGCCTGGAAACCTGCGTCACGCTGGGCATGCTGCGCGAAGGACAGGCGGAAGCGCTGAAGCAGGCGGGCCTGGACTACTACAACCACAACCTGGACACCTCGCCGGAGTTCTACGGCAACATCATCTCCACCCGCACCTACCAGGACCGCCTGGACACGCTGGAGCGCGTGCGCGAGGCCGGCATCCACGTCTGCTGCGGCGGCATCGTGGGCATGGGCGAGTCGCGCCGCGAGCGCGCCGGCCTGATCGCCCAGCTCGCCAGCATGGACCCCTACCCCGAATCGGTGCCGATCAACAACCTGGTGCAGGTCGAGGGCACGCCGCTGGCGGGCACGGAGCCGCTGGACCCGTTCGAATTCGTGCGCACCATAGCGGTGGCGCGCATCGCCATGCCGCGCGCCATGGTGCGTCTGTCGGCCGGCCGCGAGGCCATGGACGACAGTATGCAGGCCCTTTGCTTCATGGCCGGCGCCAACTCGATGTTCTATGGCGACGCGCTGCTGACCACCGCCAACCCGCAGGTCGAAGCCGACCAGCGCCTGCTGGCGCGGCTGGGCATGCGCGCCGACGCGGGCGGCGGCCAGTCCTGCGAACGCAACGCCTGATGCCCGGCGCCGGCATGCTCTACCTGCGGCCAGCGTGGCGTGCAGCGTCACCGTGGCCGCCATGCTGAAGCTGGCGCGCCGCTGGGACGTGGACGTGCGCCAGGCGATACTGGCGAACTACGCGGCGGCCTCGCTGCTGCGCGTGCTGGCGCTGCGGCCCGACACGGCGCGATTGCTGGCGCCGCGCGACGCCCTGGGCCGTGCTGGCCGGCCTGGGCGTACTGCTGCCCTCGGTGTTTCTCGCCATGGCGGCCTCGGTGCGCCATGCGGGCGTGGTTCGCAGCGACGCGGCCCAGCGTCTCTCGCTGTTCATTCCGCTGCTGGCGGCATTCCTGCTCTTCGGCGAAACGCCCAGCGGCCGCAAGCTCGCCGCCATCGGCGTTGCCTGCGCAGCCCTGTACTGCCTGCTGCGCCGCCCGCGCGGCGGGCGCGGCGAGGCCGAAGGGCGCGCGGCCTGGCTCTGGCCGCTGGCGGTGTGGGCCGGCTACGGCACGATCGACATTCTGTTCAAGCAGGTGGCGCGGGCGGCACCGCGTTCGCCGGCGCGCTGCTGAGCGCCTTCGCCATGGCTGGGCGTGCTGATGCTGCTCTGGCTGCTCGCGCGCAAGACGGACTGGAACCGCCGCAGCCTGCTCGCCGGCCTCGCGCTGGGGCTGGCGAACTTCGGCAACATCCTCGCCTACATCCGCGCGCACCAGGCCCTGCCGGACCACCCCTCGCTGGTGTTCGCCTCCATGAACCTCGGCGTGATCACGCTGGGCACGCTGGTGGGCGCGCTGGGCTTTCGCGAGCGGCTGAGCGGGCTCAACCTGGCCGGCATCGGCCTGGCGCTGGGCGGCGTCGCGCTGATGGCCTCGGCCTGAGCCGCGCCGAAGCGCGCACCGAAAAGGGCGCCGCTTCCCGCTAGGTGCCGGTGCGCCTGGAACGCTCCCCTTCGAGACCGGGCGCGGCCGGCTCAGGTGCGGCCGGCTCAGGTGCGGCCGGCTCATCCGCCGCCATCGGCGGTCCGGCCGGTGGCGGTTCGGCCGGTGGCGGTTCGGCCCCGGGCGCCACCGCGTCGGCCGGAAAGGCGGGTTCCGGCGGCGGCGGCGGGTTCGGAAACATGCTCGGCCCCGGGCTCGCCGGCCGGCGGCGCGGGCGCGGCCGAGGGATCGGGCTGCACCATTTCGATGGCGATGTCGGTTTCGGGATCCACGCGCGGATCCAGCACCGCCGCCGCCGGCGAGCTTTGCAGCGTGTCGGGCATGGGCACGAAATGCACCGGCGCTTCCTGCACCTGGTGCGCGCCGGTGACGCGGGTGGGCCGCACCTGCCACACCAGGATCAGCGCGCAGGCGGAAATGAAGACGTAGTACATGCTGTGGCCCGCCACGGCCATGAGCATGCCGGCGATCATGGGGCCGACACAGGCGCCCACGCCATAGGTCATGAGCAGCACGGCGGACAGGCTCACGCGGCGCTCGGATTCGACGTGGTCGTTGGCGAAGGCCGCACCCAGCGGATACAGGGTGAACTGCAGCACCCCGAACACGCAGGACATGAGCACCAGCGCCCAGAAGGGCAGCGACACCCAGCCCCACATGACCACGGGCAGCAGCATGAGCAGCAGCGCGTTGAAGCGGATCAGGCCGGCGCGGTTGATGCGGTCGGACAGCCAGCCCATGGGCCATTGCGACAGCAGCCCGGCCGTGACGGCGGCGGCCACGAAAACGGCCGCCTGGGCGGTAGTCATGCCGTCCTTGGCGCCGTAGACCGCCGCCAGGCCGTAGAACGCGCCGGACAGATTGCCCGCCACGAACAGCACCGTCATCGACAGCGGCACGCGCTGCATGAAGAAGCGCACGTCCAGCGGCGCCGGCAGCGGCGTGGGCGGGTGCGAGCGCGCGGTGACGGCAATGGGCACCAGGCAAAGCACCAGGCACATCGCCACCAGCGTCAGCGGCCGCAGATCCAGCGTGGCGTAGGCCGTGAGGGCGAGCTGGCCCAGCACGGTGCCCAGGCCCGACACCACCATGTACACGGAAAACACGCGGCCGCGCTGGTGGTTTTCGGTCTGCTCGTTGAGCCAGCTCTCGATGACCATGAACTCGGTGACCATGGCCACGCCGGACACCACGCGGAACACCAGCCACAGCGGCAGGGAATCGACCAGGGTCTGCGCCAGGATCATGCTGGTGGCCACCGCCGCGCAGGCCACGAAAGCGCGGATGTGGCCCACGCGGATGATGAGCCGGTGCCCGAGCCGCGCGCCGCACACCAGCCCGAGGTAATAGCCGGCGATGAGGGCGCCGATCCAGATTTCGCTGACCGATTGCGCGGTCAGGCGCAGGCCCATGTAGGTATTGAACAGGCCGGTGCCGATCAGCATCAGCAGCGTCGCGAAATAGAGCGACGAGAAAGAGGAAATGGTGGCGAGCATGGCGTCGGGCAACCGCCGCCGCCCCGGCTGGCCGCGCTGGGCCGCGCCGGAACGGCGGTAAAGCGGGTTACGGCATCATCAGAGTTGCGACAGCAGGGTGGCGGCGTCGCTCACTTCGAACTTGCCGGGCGCCTCGATGTTGAGCTGCTTGACCACGCCGTCGACGATGAGGGCGGAATAGCGCTGCGAGCGCACGCCCATGCCGCGCTGGACCAGGTCCAGCTCCAGGCCCAGGGCGCGGGTCCAGAGCGCCGAGCCGTCGGCCAGCATGCGCACCTTGCCCGCCGTGCCCTGCTCCCGGCCCCATGCGCCCATGACGAAAGCGTCGTTGACGGCCACGCACCAGATTTCATCGACGCCCTTGGCCTTGAGCGCGGCGGCCTGTTCGACGTAGCCGGGCAGGTGCTTGGCCGAGCAGGTGGGCGTGAACGCGCCCGGCACCGCGAACAGCGCGATGGTCTTGCCGCGCACGAGGTCGGACACCTGGAAGGCGTTGGGCCCCAGCGAGCAGCCGGCGGTTTCGGTTTCGATGAATTCGGTCAGGGTGCCGTCGGGCACCCGGTCGCCGGCTTTGATCGTCATGGATATCTCCAGGAAGGGTTTGGGGGCAAAGCAGAGGGGCGCCGCGCGCCCCGCAGGCTCCATCATAGTTCGTGCGCGGCGGGCATGCAGGCAGGACGGGGCGGGAAATGAACCCCAACAGTCTGAAACGACTCCACACCCCCTCCTTACGGCCCCGAAACGCCGGCTTGCCATAATGGACCGCGTGTCCAAGCCCGACGCGGGCCTGCCCGGCGGGCGCATCGCGGAGACCCACTCATGCGCAACATCCCCGATCCCGTGACCTGGGCGCTGGCCGCCCTGCTGGCGTGGCCGGGACTGGCCGCCGCCGACGATTCCGACCAGACCCAGTTCGAGTCCTTCGTCGTGGCGGCGGCGCCTCCAATGGCGCGGCCCGCGCCTGCGGCGCCTCCGAGCCGACCTGGCCGAGCACCAGGCCACCGCGCGGCGCAACCTGCAGCGCTACGCCCAGGAATACAGTCTGCGCGCCGACGGCTACGACGCCCTGTTCCGCCAGGGGCAGGGCCAGGGCAAGGCCATGATGGACGAGATGAAGCAGTCTGGCGTGGACGGCTGCCGCGGCGTGCTGGGCAGCTTCCAGCACGAGCGCGCCATCATCTACAGAAGACATGAAGGCGGCGCTCGCCGAAGTGAGCGATGGCCTGCCCGGCGAGAAAGCGCCCTGACCGGCGGCGCCCGGCCTGCGCCCCCCGGGGCGGGCCGCCCCGCGGATGGCCGCCCCCGCGGATAGCCGCCCCGCGGATGGCCGCCCCGCAAATCCTACAGCCCGTGCTGGTGGAACCAGTCCAGCATGCGCTGCCATGCCTGTTCGGCCTCGGCCTTGCGGTAGCTGGGCCGGTAGTCCGCGTGGAAAGCATGCGGAGCCTCGGGGTAGATGTCGATGCGCGAAGCCTTCGCCGGCGCCGGCCCCTGCGCGAGCGCCACGCGCATGCGGTCCACGTCGGCCAGGGGAATGCCGGCGTCCTTGCCGCCATAGGCGCCCAGCACGGGCGCCTTCAGTTCGCCCACGCTGGCCAGCACCGAACGGGGCTTGAGCTCGCTGGGCTCTCCGCCCAACTGGCCGTACCAGGCGGCCCCCCGCCCGCCAGCTTGGGATTGTGGGCCGCGTACAGCCACACCTGCCGGCCGCCCCAGCAGAATCCCACAATGCCCAGCCGCGCCGCATCTCCGCCATGCGCGCCCGCCCAGGCCGCCGCGGCGTCCAGGTCCGACATGACCTGGGCGTCGGGCACCTTGGACACCACTTCGGAAATGAGCCTGGCCGTTTCGGTGTACTGGGACGCGTCGCCCTGGCGCACGAACAGTTCCGGGGCGATGGCCAGGTAGCCCAGGTGCGCGAACCGGCGGCAGATGTCCTCGATGTACGCGTGCACGCCGAAGATCTCCGACACCACCAGGATGATGGGCAGGTTCTTTTTGCCTTCGGGCGCGGCGCGGTAGGCCGGCAGCTTGCCGCCGGAAACCGGGATGTCCACCCGGCCGGCCAGCAGCCCCTGGGCATCGGTGACGATGGCCGTCTCGGCGGCCACGGGACCGGCGGCCAGGGCGAATCCCGTGGCCACCGTGGAAGCGATGAAGCCGCGCCGGTTCAGTTTCAGCGGCGGCAGCAAGCTGTCGAAGTGCGAATCCTGCTCTTTCATGCGAGTCTCCTGGACATAAAAGCGGAGGCCCCGCGCCGGGTTGCCTCTTGCCCCCGCTCAGTTCACTTCAGGGAAAAATCCACGCGCGAAGGCTGGCCGCCGTCCTTGATGCCGTCGGCGTTCAGCTGCGGCGCCACGATGAATATGCGCTCGGCCAGCCCCTCGTGCCGCTGCAGCTTTTCGTACACCGCCTGCGCGCGCGCGTCGGCGAGCTGGCGCAACTGCTCGTCGCCCACCTGCGCCGCATTGCGCAGCAGCGCCTCCATCTGGTCGGCCGGAATCGACTTGGCCATGCCGATGAAATTGCGCGGCTTGTCTTCGATGTCGGTGTCGTCGTAGACCTCTTCGAGGTACTTTTCGCGCTCGGCCGGCGACACCTCGACCTTGGACGGATCGGGCTTCTTGCCGCGCGGCGCGACGTCGCGGGCTTGGCGGCGCGGATCTGCGCCACCACCCAGGCCTGGCGCAGCCCGGCATCGTCGGCGGCGGGGTCCGCGCGGCCGCTGATGTCCATCTTGAGCCCCGGCCGGTCGGCCAGCGCCTTGCCCAGGGTTTCGATGCGTTCGAGCGATTCCGGCGTAAGCGCGGCGCTGCCCGGCGCGAATTCCACATACGATAGTTCTTCGTCGCTGCCGAAGGCCGAGGCCAGCAGGCTGAAGGGCGAGGTGACGGCCTTGACCAGCAGGTTGCCCAGCACGCGCAGGATGATGCCGCCCACCGAGAACTGCGGATCGTCCAGCGAGCCGGAGATGGGCAGGTTGATGTCGATGTTGCCGCGCGAGTCCTTGAGCAGCGCCACCGCCAGCAGCACCGGCAGCTTGGTGGCGTCGGGACTGTTGGTCTTGTCGCCGAACGTGAGCTGGTTGAGCACCACGTGGTTGGACGCGGTGAGGTCGCGGTTCTTGATCTTGTATTCGAGATCCACCGAAAGCTTGCCGCGCTTGATCGGATAGCCCACGTACTTGGCCGAATACGTAGTGAACCGAGGCAGGTCCACGCCCTTGGCGGAGGCTTTGAGGTCCAGCGCGAGGAACTTGGCGAAGGGCTGCACGACCCCGCTGATGGAAAGCGGCGCCGTGGTGTATACGCGGCCCGTCACCTGCACCTTGGCCGGCTGCGGACGCATGGACGACACCGCCGATATCGAACCCTCCACGCTGGACAGCTCGGCCACGTAGTTCGGCTTGACGAAGCGGTCGGTGAAGGTCATGCGGCCGCGCGTGAGCTTGACGCTGTTGACGGAAATGTCCGGCAGCGCGCCCGCTACCGCGCTCCGGGGCGCGGGCGCGCCGGCCGCGGGTCTGCGTGTCCTGCGTGATGGAGCCGCCCGCCTGGCCCGGCTCGGCCACGAGGTCCATGACGTTCAGCCGGCCTTCGGCGTTGAGCAGCACCCGGCCGTAGAAGTCCTCCAGCGCCACGTCGCCCAGCGCCACGGCCAGCTTGTCGCCCGCCATGGACACGTCCATGCCGGCAAAGCCCAGCCGCTTCCAGTTGAGGAAATCGTCCTTGTTCACGCGGTCTTGCAGGTCCACGTCGGTAACGTCCACGCCGCCTTTCCAGGACGCCTTCATGGGCGAGCCGCCGCCGGCGGCGAAGGCCGCCTCGCCCTTGGCGCCCAGCGTGACGGATCGCACCGTGGCGTTCAGGCTGGACGCCGCATAGGGCGCGAAAGCCGCCACGTCGAGGCCGGCGAGGTCCACCGAGGTCTGCACCGCCAGCGGCTGGGGCGTGAGCGTGCCCTTGGAGCGCCAGCCTGCCCTCGCCCTGGATGCCCCGTGGCCGACGCCCGTGAAGGGCGTGGGCTGCGAATCGAGGGCGAGGCGGTCGGCCGCCACGTGGAGCTGCGCCAGCGACAGGTCCAGCGCCGGCTGGAGCGATTCGTCGCGCGCCTTGAAACTGCCAGAGCGAGCTGCGCGCCGGTGGCGGATACGGCGACCTTGCCCGCTTCCTGGCGCACGCGCACCTGGGCCGCCAGGCCCAGGCGGCCGCTCCTGCACCAGCAGCGGCGACACCACGCTGCGCACCGCCGGGGCCAGCGGCGCCAGGGCCACATTGCCCATGCGCAGGTTCAGGTCCAGCGCCAGCGGCTGCAGCACCAGCGGACCTTGGCGCGCAGCCAGCCGCCGTCGGCGGCGTTGTCCATGGTGACCCAGAGATTGACCGGCTCGTCCGCGGCCTGCGGCAGCGCGACGGCCTCGGCCGTGGCGCCCAGGCCGGACAGCGTGTAGTCGAGCTTGCTGGCGGCGTCGGTAATGGCGACCAGCCCCTCCGTGCAGGTTGAACGCGTCCAGCGCCACCTTCCAGGCGCCGGGCTCGGCGGAAGCCGCGTCGGGCGGCGAGGCCGGCTCGCCAGACGGGACGGACGAGGCCGGGGCGGCCCCGCCTGGCTGTGCGGCAGGCGGCTGCGCGCCGGCCGGGGCGTCCGCGGGCGGGGCGCTCTGCGTCGCCGCGCCGCTGCTCATGCGCGGCCTGGGCCGGCGGCCGGGGCGGGCTCGCGGCCCCCGCCCAGCGCCTGAGCTTGTCGGCGACCTCTTGCCAGTTCAGGCGCTGCTGCGCATCGCGCCGGGCATAGACTTCGGGCGCCCAGAGCGCGATCTCGCCCACGTGGACCGTGCGCGCGATGGGCTCGAGTTCCAGCCGGCTGACCGTCAGCGCGCTCCAGGCCGCCAGCGGCTGGCCGGAGAGGTCGCGCAGATCGAAGCGCCGCAGGCCCAGGTCGCCGGCGATGCGGATCTTGGGCGGGGCGTCCTTGGGCTGCTCGAACACGATGCGCAGGTTGGAATCCAGCAGCGCGCGCTGCAGGCGGAACGGCAGCGGCAGCGGCCATGCGTCGGCCCATTTTTCGAGCTGCAGGCCGGTGAAGGCCACGCGCAGGGACGACGAGGGCACGACGTCGAAGGGCCGGGCCACGCCGTCCAGGTCGAAGGGGCTGCCGTTGATGCGCAGGTGCAGGCGCGGCTGCACGTCGATGTCGGTGGCGTAGCCGAAAGTGGAGATGAAGGGCACGCCCAGGGCCAGCTCGTCCACCACCTGCTTGCGGCCGGTGACTTTGTCGTCCAACGTGATCGCACCGCCCTCGATGCGCATGTTGTTCAGCGAAAAGCGCGGCAGGCCCTCGTCCTTGGGCGGCGGCTCGCCGGGCCTGGGCGCGGAAAGCTCGGCCACGCGCTGCTGCACGTCGGAGAAGTTGAACCGCGCCACATCCTCGCGCACCACGGCGATGCGGGGCTCGCGCAGGGTAAGGCGGTCGATCACGGGCGCGAACCAGAACAGCGAACTCCAGGCCGCGCTGACGTCCAGTTCGGACAGCGCCAGCAGCGGCGCGTCCGCCCCCGGCTGCGCCACCGAGAGATCGTGCGCGCGCACGGTGAGCGTGAAGGGGTTGAAGCTGATCTTGCCCACCGCCACATCGCGCCCCAGCATGCGCGAAACGTCCTGCGTGAGCACGTCGTGCAGCACGCGCGGCACCTGCCAGGCAGCCAGCCCGCAGACGACGAGCACGAATATCAGTATCCCCAGGAGAACCTTGCCGGCTCGGCGCGTGAATCGGAACCTTGGCAGCCTCAGGGGCATCGATGATCTCCTGGTACATCCACGGGCGCAGCGCCCGTGGCCTGTTGACGACCGGAGGCGATTATCGCGCCGCCTCCACAGCTCGTCTATGATAGGCGCATCCGCGGCGCCGGCCGATCTGGCGGCGCAGCACTTTTCATTCGTTAACAAATACTCGACCCCGAACGCCATGAGCACGACCGCCCCCACGCTGAGCCACCTGGACGAATCGGGCCAGGTGCGCATGGTCGACGTCATCGCCAAGGCCGACACCGAGCGGGTGGCCGTCGCGGCGGGCAGCGTCCGCATGAACGCCCAGGCCTATGCGCTGCTGACGGCGCCCGGCCGCGGCAAGGGAGAGGTGCTCAACACGGCGCGCGTGGCGGCCATCCTGGCGGCCAAGCGCTGCGCCGAGCTGATTCCGCTGTGCCACAGCCTGCCCCTGTCTTTCGTGGGCGTGGAGTTCTCCCTCGACGACGGCGCCTGCCGCGTGGACATCCGGGCCACCTGCCGCACCAGCTACAAAACCGGCGTCGAAATGGAAGCCATGACGGCCTGCAGCGTGGCGGCGCTCACCATCTACGACATGGTCAAGGCGGCCGACAAGGGCATCGTGATCGAGCAGGTACGCCTGAAGTACAAGGCGGGAGGAAAAAGCGGTGAGTGGCGCAACGATTAATCTGCTGTATTTCGCGCGGGTGGCCGAACTGACGGGCAAGCGCTCCGAGCCCTGGCCCCTGCAGGGCGAATCCACCGGCGCGCAACTGCTGGCCGAGCTGGGCGAGCGTTATCCGCAGCTGCAGCCCAGCGCGCGGCTGAAACTGGCCATCAACCAGACGCACGCCAAGCCCGGCGCGGCCATCCGGCCGGGCGACGAGGTCGCGGTGTTCGAGCCGGTCACCGGAGGCTGACATGGTCATCGTCCAGGAAGCCGATTTCGACGCCGCCGCCCTGGCGGCGGCCTGCGCGAACGCGCCGGCCCGACCGTGGGCGGCATCGTCACGTTCGTGGGCTATGTGCGCGACTACGCGCCCGACACGCCCACCGAGACCCTGTTCCTCGAACACTACCCGGGCATGTGCGAGCGCGAGCTCGAGGACATCGCCGCCACGGCCCGCGCGCGCTGGAACCTGGCGGGCACGGTCATCGCGGCACCGCGTGGGCGCGCTGCCGCGCAACGCGCAGATCGTCTTCGTGGCCGCGGCCAGCGCCCACCGCGGCGACGCCTTCCGCGGCTGCGAATACATCATCGGTCGCGCTCAAGACGCGCGCTCCCTTCTGGAAGCGCGAGACGCTGGCGGGCGGGCGCAGCTTCTGGGTCGAGCAGCGCCAGTCCGACCTGGACCGGGCCGGCTCCTGGGCCGACGCCCCCGCCTCCAAGGAATCCACGCCATGACCGCCGCGCGGCAGCCCGTGACGCTTGCGCCGGCTGCGCGCCGCATCGACGCCCGCCCGGGCAAAGGACTCCCCATGACCGAAGAAGAACCGCAAGTCTGCCTGGCCTGCGCCGTGCTCACCGTGAGCGAACCCGCAGCGCCGGCGACGACACCTCCGGCAACCTGCTCGCGCACCACGTGGCGCACGCCGGCCACCGCTGCGTGCGGCGCGACATCGTCAAGGACGACATCTACCAGATCCGGCGCGTCGTCAGCGACTGGATCGCCGACCCCGAGGTGCAGGTCATCATCACCACGGGCGGCACGGGCTTTTCGCATCGCGATCACACGCCCGAGGCCATCCTGCCCCTGCTCGACCGCGAGATTCCCGGCTTCGGCGAACTGTTCCGCCACATCTCTTACACCGAGATCGGCAGCTCCACGCTGCAGTCGCGCGCAGTGGCGGGTTACGCCAACGGCACGCTGGTCTTCTGCCTGCCCGGATCCAACAACGCCTGCGAAACCGCATGGACGCGCATCATCCGCGAGCAGCTCGACAGCCGCCACCGCCCGTGCAATTTCGCCACGCATTTCAAGCCCCACGACAACGACTGACCCCATGCTGGATTTCGACCAAGCCCAGGCGCAGCTGGCCCAAGCCGGCGCGCCGCCCGCCCGCACCGAAGAGGTCGCCCTGCACGAGGCCGAAGGCCGTGTGCTGGCCGATGCGCTGCAGGCCACCGTGGACATTCCCCCGGCCGACAACAGCGCCATGGACGGCTACGCGCTGCGCGTGGCCGACTGGCGCGCGGGCGCCCGCCTGCCGGTGCAGCAGCGCTGCTACGCGGGCGACACGCCCGAGCCGCTCAAGCCCGGCCAGGCCATCCGGCTCTTCACCGGCAGCCTCATTCCCGAAGGCGCGGACGCCGTCGTCATGCAGGAAGACGCCCAGGAAAGCGACGGCCACGTCGAAATCTCGCGCGCACCGGCCCCTGGCCAGCACATCCGCCGCCGCGGCGAAGACACCCTGGCCGGCGCCCCGCTGCTGCCGGCGGGCACGNAGGTCGCGTGCGAGCTCTCGCGGTCGTGCGCCACCACCTGGGCGGCTTCTTCGTCAGTCAGACAGGCGATGCCTTGCTGTGACTTGAAGTGGAATTTGACATAGAAGCGCTCGTTGTCCTTGYTGGCGAGCCGGCCTCGCCGCCCGACGCGGCTTCCGCCGAGCCCGGCGCCTGGAAGGTGGCGCTGGACGCGTTCAACCTGCACGAGGGGCTGGTCGCCATTACCGACGCCGCCAGCAAGCTCGACTACACGCTGTCCGGCCTGGGCGCCACGGCCGAGGCCGTCGCGCTGCCGCAGGCCGCGGACGAGCCGGTCAATCTCTGGGTCACCATGGACAACGCCGCCGACGGCGGCTGGCTGCGCGCCAAGGGTCCGCTGGTGCTGCAGCCGCTGGCGCTGGACCTGAACCTGCGCATGGGCAATGTGGCCCTGGCGCCGCTGGCCCCGGCGGTGCGCAGCGTGTCGCCGCTGCTGGTGCAGGACGGCCGCCTGGGCCTGGCGGCCCAGGTGCGCGTGCGCCAGGAAGCGGGCAAGGTCGCCGTATCCGCCACCGGCGCGCAGCTCGATCTGGCCAGTTTCAAGGCGCGCGACGAATCGCTCCAGCCGGCGCTGGACCTGTCGCTGGCGCAGCTCCACGTGGCGGCCGACCGCCTCGCCCTCGATTCGCAGCCCACGCCCTTCACGGCGTCGGCCACGGGCATCCAGGGCGAGGGCAGGCTGGCGCTCAAGGGCACGCTCACGCCCCAGCCGCTGGCGGTGCAGACCTCGGTGGACCTCGCCGGCCTCGACGTGGCGGCTTTCGCGCCCTATGCGGCGTCCAGCCTGAACGCCACGGTGCGATCCGTCACGCTGGGCGCCAAGGGCGAGGCGGCCTTCGCCGCCGGCGGCGGCTCGCCCATGAAGGCGTCCTGGAAAGGCGGCGTGGACGTTACCGACGTGGACCTGCAAGACCGCGTGAACAAGGACGATTTCCTCAACTGGAAGCGGCTGGGCTTTGCCGGCATGGACGTGTCCATGGCGGGCGACAAGCTGGCCGTGGCGCTGGGCGACGTGGCGCTGGAGGACTTCTACGGCCGGGTGCTGCTCAACGCCGAAGGCCGGCTGAACGTCATGGACCTCGTGGCCGAGCCGGGCCAGGCGGGCGGCTCCATCACGCAGGACACGCAGACCCGCGGCCGGCGCGCCGGCGCCCCGGAGCGCGGCAGCGGCGCGCTGCCGGACATTTCCGTCAACAGCGTCAAGCTCACGCGCGGCCGCATGACCTTCACCGACCGCTTCGTCAAGCCGAACTACGTGGCCGAGCTGTCCAGCGTGGAGGGTTCGATATCGGCGGTGTCGTCCATGCGTCCGCAGCCGGCCAAGGTGCAGGTGACGGGCCGCGTATACACCACGGCGCCGCTTTCCATCAGCGGGGTCGTGCAGCCCTTCGCCAAGTTCCTCGCGCTGGACCTCAAAGCCTCCGCCAAGGGCGTGGACCTGCCTCGGTTCACTACGTATTCGGCCAAGTACGTGGGCTATCCGATCAAGCGCGGCAAGCTTTCGGTGGATCTCGAATACAAGATCAAGAACCGCGACCTCACCGCGTCCAACCACGTGGTGCTCAACCAGCTCACGTTCGGCGACAAGACCAACAGTCCCGACGCCACCAAGCTGCCGGTGCTGCTGGCGGTGGCGCTGCTCAAGGACTCGCGCGGCAACATCGACATCAACCTGCCCATCTCCGGCTCGCTGGACGATCCGCAGTTCTCGGTGGGCGGCATCATCCTGCGCGTGCTGGGCAACCTGCTGGTCAAGGCCGTCACCTCGCCCTTCAGCCTGCTGGCCTCGGCCTTCGGCAGCGACGAAGAACTATCGTATGTGGAATTCGCGCCGGGCAGCGCCGCGCTTACGCCGGAATCGCTCGAACGCATCGAAACCCTGGGCAAGGCGCTGGCCGACCGGCCGGGGCTCAAGATGGACATCAGCGGCCGCGCGGACCCCGCCGCCGACGATGCCGGGCTGCGCCAGGCCTGGGTGGAGGCGCAGATCCGCGCCGCCAAGGCCCGCGACGTCGCGCCGCGCGGCAAGAAGCCCGATCCGTCCAAGGTCGAGGTGTCGCCGGCCGAGCGCGAAAAGTACCTCGAAGAGGTCTACGACGACACCGACATCGAAGACAAGCCGCGCAATTTCATCGGCATGGCCAAGTCGATTCCGGCCGACCAGATGGAGGCGCTGCTGCGCAATGCGGCGCAGGTGGGCGACGAGCAGTTGCGCCAGCTCGCCGACGCGCGCGCGCAGGCGGTGTACGAAAAGCTGCAGCGGCACGAGGGGCTGGCCGAGCGCATATTCATCGTGGCGCCGCAGCTGAACGCCGACGGCATCAAGGACGGCGGCCAGCCTTCGCGCGTGGATTTTTCCCTGAAGTGAACTGAGCGGGGGCAAGAGGCAACCCGGCGCGGGGCCTCCGCTTTTATGTCCAGGAGACTCGCATGAAAGAGCAGGATTCGCACTTCGACAGCTTGCTGCCGCCGCTGAAACTGAACCGGCGCGGCTTCATCGCTTCCACGGTGGCCACGGGATTCGCCCTGGCCGCCGGTCCCGTGGCCGCCGAGACGGCCATCGTCACCGATGCCCAGGGGCTGCTGGCCGGCCGGGTGGACATCCCGGTTTCCGGCGGCAAGCTGCCGGCCTACCGCGCCGCGCCCGAAGGCAAAAAGAACCTGCCCATCATCCTGGTGGTGTCGGAGATCTTCGGCGTGCACGCGTACATCGAGGACATCTGCCGCCGGTTCGCGCACCTGGGCTACCTGGCCATCGCCCCGGAACTGTTCGTGCGCCAGGGCGACGCGTCCCAGTACACCGAAACGGCCAGGCTCATTTCCGAAGTGGTGTCCAAGGTGCCCGACGCCCAGGTCATGTCGGACCTGGACGCCGCGGCGGCCTGGGCGGGCGGGCATGGCGGCGATGCGGCGCGGCTGGGCATTGTGGGATTCTGCTGGGGCGGCCGGCAGGTGTGGCTGTACGCGGCCCACAATCCCAAGCTGGCGGCGGGGGCCGCCTGGTACGGCCAGTTGGGCGGAGAGCCCAGCGAGCTCAAGCCCCGTTCGGTGCTGGCCAGCGTGGGCGAACTGAAGGCGCCCGTGCTGGGCGCCTATGGCGGCAAGGACGCCGGCATTCCCCTGGCCGACGTGGACCGCATGCGCGTGGCGCTCGCGCAGGGGCCGGCGCCGGCGAAGGCTTCGCGCATCGACATCTACCCCGAGGCTCCGCATGCTTTCCACGCGGACTACCGGCCCAGCTACCGCAAGGCCGAGGCCGAACAGGCATGGCAGCGCATGCTGGACTGGTTCCACCAGCACGGGCTGTAGGATTTGCGGGGCGGCCATCCGCGGGGCGGCTATCCGCGGGGCGGCCATCCGCGGGGCGGCCCGCCCCGGGGGGGCGCAGGCCGGGCGCCGCCGGTCAGGGCGCTTTCTCGCCGGGCAGGCCATCGCTCACTTCGGCGAGCGCCGCCTTCATGTCTTCGTAGCTGATGGCGCGCTCGTGCTGGAAGCTGCCCAGCACGCCGCGGCAGCCGTCCACGCCAGACTGCTTCATCTCGTCCATCATGGCCTTGCCCTGGCCCTGCCCCTGGCGGAACAGGGCGTCGTAGCCGTCGGCGCGCAGACTGTATTCCTGGGCGTAGCGCTGCAGGTTGCGCCGCGCGGTGGCCTGGTGCTCGGCCAGGTCGGGCTCGGAGGCGCCGCAGGCGCGGGCCGCGCCATTGGAGGCGCCGGCCGCCACGACGAAGGACTCGAACTGGGTCTGGTCGGAATCGTCGGCGGCGGCCAGTCCCGGCCACGCCAGCAGGGCGGCCAGCGCCCAGGTCACGGGATCGGGGATGTTGCGCATGAGTGGGTCTCCGCGATGCGCCCGCCGGGCAGGCCCGCGTCGGGCTTGGACACGCGGTCCATTATGGCAAGCCGGCGTTTCGGGGCCGTAAGGAGGGGGTGTGGAGTCGTTTCAGACTGTTGGGGTTCATTTCCCGCCCCGTCCTGCCTGCATGCCCGCCGCGCACGAACTATGATGGAGCCTGCGGGGCGCGCGGCGCCCCTCTGCTTTGCCCCCAAACCCTTCCTGGAGATATCCATGACGATCAAAGCCGGCGACCGGGTGCCCGACGGCACCCTGACCGAATTCATCGAAACCGAAACCGCCGGCTGCTCGCTGGGGCCCAACGCCTTCCAGGTGTCCGACCTCGTGCGCGGCAAGACCATCGCGCTGTTCGCGGTGCCGGGCGCGTTCACGCCCACCTGCTCGGCCAAGCACCTGCCCGGCTACGTCGAACAGGCCGCCGCGCTCAAGGCCAAGGGCGTCGATGAAATCTGGTGCGTGGCCGTCAACGACGCTTTCGTCATGGGCGCATGGGGCCGGGAGCAGGGCACGGCGGGCAAGGTGCGCATGCTGGCCGACGGCTCGGCGCTCTGGACCCGCGCCCTGGGCCTGGAGCTGGACCTGGTCCAGCGCGGCATGGGCGTGCGCTCGCAGCGCTATTCCGCCCTCATCGTCGACGGCGTGGTCAAGCAGCTCAACATCGAGGCGCCCGGCAAGTTCGAAGTGAGCGACGCCGCCACCCTGCTGTCGCAACTCTGATGATGCCGTAACCCGCTTTACCGCCGTTCCGGCGCGGCCCAGCGCGGCCAGCCGGGGCGGCGGCGGTTGCCCGACGCCATGCTCGCCACCATTTCCTCTTTCTCGTCGCTCTATTTCGCGACGCTGCTGATGCTGATCGGCACCGGCCTGTTCAATACCTACATGGGCCTGCGCCTGACCGCGCAATCGGTCAGCGAAATCTGGATCGGCGCCCTCATCGCCGGCTATTACCTCGGGCTGGTGTGCGGCGCGCGGCTCGGGCACCGGCTCATCATCCGCGTGGGCCACATCCGCGCTTTCGTGGCCTGCGCGGCGGTGGCCACCAGCATGATCCTGGCGCAGACCCTGGTCGATTCCCTGCCGCTGTGGCTGGTGTTCCGCGTGGTGTCCGGCGTGGCCATGGTCACCGAGTTCATGGTCATCGAGAGCTGGCTCAACGAGCAGACCGAAAACCACCAGCGCGGCCGCGTGTTTTCCGTGTACATGGTGGTGTCGGGCCTGGGCACCGTGCTGGGCCAGCTCGCCCTCACGGCCTACGCCACGCTGGATCTGCGGCCGCTGACGCTGGTGGCGATGTGCCTGGTGCTTTGCCTGGTGCCCATTGCCGTCACCGCGCGCTCGCACCCGCCCACGCCGCTGCCGGCGCCGCTGGACGTGCGCTTCTTCATGCAGCGCGTGCCGCTGTCGATGACGGTGCTGTTCGTGGCGGGCAATCTGTCCGGCGCGTTCTACGGCCTGGCGGCGGTCTACGGCGCCAAGGACGGCATGACTACCGCCCAGGCGGCCGTTTTCGTGGCCGCCGCCGTCACGGCCGGGCTGCTGTCGCAATGGCCCATGGGCTGGCTGTCCGACCGCATCAACCGCGCCGGCCTGATCCGCTTCAACGCGCTGCTGCTCATGCTGCTGCCCGTGGTCATGTGGGGCTGGGTGTCGCTGCCCTTCTGGGCGCTGGTGCTCATGTCCTGCGTGTTCGGGGTGCTGCAGTTCACCCTGTATCCGCTGGGTGCGGCCTTCGCCAACGACCACGTCGAATCCGAGCGCCGCGTGAGCCTGTCCGCCGTGCTGCTCATGACCTATGGCGTGGGCGCCTGTGTCGGCCCCATGATCGCCGGCATGCTCATGGCCGTGGCGGGCCACAGCATGTACTACGTCTTCATTTCCGCCTGCGCGCTGATCCTGGTGTGGCAGGTGCGGCCCACCCGCGTCACCGGCGCGCACCAGGTGCAGGAAGCGCCGGTGCATTTCGTGCCCATGCCCGACACGCTGCAAAGCTCGCCGGCGGCGGCGGTGCTGGATCCGCGCGTGGATCCCGAAACCGACATCGCCATCGAAATGGTGCAGCCCGATCCCTCGGCCGCGCCCGCGCCGCCGGCCGGCGAGCCCGGGGCCGAGCATGTTTCCGAACCCGCCGCCGGGCCGCCGGAACCCGCCTTTCCGGCCGACGCGGTGGCGCCCGGGGCCGAACCGCCACCGGCCGAACCGCCACCGGCCGGACCGCCGATGGCGGCGGACGAGCCGGCCGCGCCTGAGCCGGCCGCGCCTGAGCCGGCCGCGCCCGGTCTCGAAGGGGAGCGTTCCAGGCGCACCGGCACCTAGCGGGAAGCGGCGCCCTTTTCGGTGCGCGCTTCGGCGCGGCTCAGGCCGAGGCCATCAGCGCGACGCCGCCCAGCGCCAGGCCGATGCCGGCCAGGTTGAGCCCGCTCAGCCGCTCGCGAAAGCCCAGCGCGCCCACCAGCGTGCCCAGCGTGATCACGCCGAGGTTCATGGAGGCGAACACCAGCGAGGGGTGGTCCGGCAGGGCCTGGTGCGCGCGGATGTAGGCGAGGATGTTGCCGAAGTTCGCCAGCCCCAGCGCGAGGCCGGCGAGCAGGCTGCGGCGGTTCCAGTCCGTCTTGCGCGCGAGCAGCCAGAGCAGCATGAGCACGCCCGCCATGGCGAAGGCGCTCAGCAGCGCGCCGGCGAACGCGGTGCCCGCCCGCGCCACCTGCTTGAACAGAATGTCGATCGTGCCGTAGCCGGCCCACACCGCCAGCGGCCAGAGCCAGGCCGCGCGCCCTTCGGCCTCGCCGCGCCCGCCGCGCGGGCGGCGCAGCAGGCAGTACAGGGCTGCGCAGGCAACGCCGATGGCGGCGAGCTTGCGGCCGCTGGGCGTTTCGCCGAAGAGCAGGAATGCCGCCAGCAGCGGAATGAACAGCGAGAGACGCTGGGCCGCGTCGCTGCGAACCACGCCCGCATGGCGCACCGAGGCCGCCATGGCGAGAAACACCGAGGGCAGCAGTACGCCCAGGCCGGCCAGCACGGCCCAGGGCGTGCGCGGCGCCAGCAATCGCGCCGTGTCGGGCCGCAGCGCCAGCACGCACAGCAGCGAGGCCGCCGCGTAGTTCGCCAGTATCGCCTGGCGCACGTCCACGTCCCAGCGGCGCGCCAGCTTCAGCATGGCGGCCACGGTGACGCTGCACGCCACGCTGGCCGCCAGGTAGAGCATGCCGGCGCCGGGCATCAGGCGTTGCGTTCGCAGGACTGGCCGCCGCCCGCGTCGGCGCGCATGCCCAGCCGCGCCAGCAGGCGCTGGTCGGCTTCGACCTGCGGGTTGGCGGTGGTCAGCAGCGCGTCGCCATAGAACATCGAGTTGGCGCCGGCCATGAAGCAAAGGGCCTGCATACTGTCGTCCATGGCCTCGCGGCCGGCCGACAGACGCACCATGGCGCGCGGCATGGCGATGCGCGCCACCGCTATGGTGCGCACGAATTCGAACGGGTCCAGCGGCTCCGTGCCCGCCAGCGGCGTGCCCTCGACCTGCACCAGGTTGTTGATCGGCACCGATTCGGGGTAGGGGTCCATGCTGGCGAGCTGGGCGATCAGGCCGGCGCGCTCGCGGCGCGACTCGCCCATGCCCACGATGCCGCCGCAGCAGACGTGGATGCCGGCCTCGCGCACGCGCTCCAGCGTGTCCAGGCGGTCCTGGTAGGTGCGGGTGGAGATGATGTTGCCGTAGAACTCCGGCGAGGTGTCCAGGTTGTGGTTGTAGTAGTCCAGGCCCGCCTGCTTCAGCGCTTCCGCCTGTCCTTCGCGCAGCATGCCCAGCGTGACGCAGGTTTCCAGGCCCAGCGCCTTTACGGCGCTCACCATTTCCGCGACGGCTTCCAGATGGTGCGGCTTGGGGCTGCGCCAGGCCGCGCCCATGCAGAAGCGCTGCGCGCCGGCGGCCTGCGCCGCCCGGGCCGCGGCCACCACTTCGTCCAGCGGCATCAGCTTTTCCGCGTCCACGCCCGTGTCGTAGCGGGCCGACTGCGGGCAGTAGGCGCAGTCTTCCGGGCAGCCGCCGGTCTTGATCGACAGCAGGCTGGAAAGCTGGACGGTGTTGGGCTCGAAATTCGACCGGTGGACTTCCTGCGCACGGAACAGCAAGTCCATGAACGGCAGTTCGTAAAGCTTCAGGATGTCTTGCGTGCTCCAGGCCATCTCGGGCTGCCGGGGGCTGGGGGAAGGCATGGAAACGTGGGCGATATGCATGAACGGGCTCCTTGCGGTCGGGTCGCGCACGCCCCGGCAGGGGCGGCATGACGGGCGGATCGTAAGAAGGCCGGTTCGCCGGATGCAAGTCCGTGAGTTGAGTGTGAATTAACGTGTAAATGGTGAAATATGGCTGGAGTTGTCGGCGATTTGGGGTTGCTGGATCGTCAATCCGGCGTCATCTCCGGCGATCGCGGAGGCGGATTATTTTGATTCAAATTGTAAACATCAGGATGGGGCGGGCTTGCGGCGGGGGCGCGGCGTCTCGCGGCCGGTAATGCCGCGGTCGCGCGCCCACACAATGGCCGCGCTGCGGCGGTGCACGCCGATCTTGCTGTAGATGGTGGCCACGTGGTTGCGCACGGTGTTGCGCGAGAGATCCAGCGCGCGGGCGATGGCGTCGTCGTCCTGGCCCTGGCAGATCAGCCCCAGCACTTCGCGCTCGCGCTGCGTGAGCTGCGCGAGCTCGGCGACGTCGCGCGAGGGCGAGGGCTGGCGCAACTGCGCCAGCTTCTCGATGACGCCGCGGCTGAACCAGGACGTGTCGCGCATCACGGCCTCGATGGCCGCCAGCAGCTCCGATTCCGAGCGTTTGCGCTCCGTGATGTCCTGCATCACGATCAGCATCCGGCGCGAGCCGCCGATGGTGACGGGTTCGGCCGACAGCAGGCAATCCAGCACCTCGCCGTCGGGGGTGGCGAGCGCCATGTCGCGATTGCGCAGGCTCTCTCCGTTCTTGAGGCTGGCAAGCACGTCCTCGGTAAGGTGTGCGCCCAGGGCGGGCAGGGGCTGGCCGGCGGAGCGGGCGGCATCGGCGCCGGTGGCGGCCGCGAAGGCGTCGTTGGACTCCAGCACCGACAGGGTTTCGGCTTCGCACAAGGCCATGGGAGCCGGCGCCAGGCGAAAAGCGGTGGAAAAGCGTTCTTCGCTTTCGCGCAGCGCAAGCTCGGTGCGCTTGCGCGCTTCCAGGTCGATGAAAGTGAAGAGCATGCAGGGTTCGCCGTGCATGTCGATGGGCTGGCCCGCCACCACCACGAACTTGCCGGAGCCGTCGGGCAGCCGGATCACGCCTTCGCGCTGCGAAATGGTCTTGCCTTCGTTGAGCAGGGCCACCGCGGCTTCCTTGTCGGGGTCGCCGTCCAGCACGTCGAGCTCATAGGTGGACCGCCCCAGCACGGCCTCGCGGGTGTAGCCCGTCATTTCCAGGAAACCCGCGTTCACCTTCACGTAGCGCAGGTCGGACAGCCGGCAGATCAGGGCAGGGGCCGGATTGGCGGCGAACGTGCGCTCGAAGCGCTGTTCGGCGTCGAAGCGTTCGGTATGGTCGGTGAGGATCAGCACCCGGTACTCGGCGCCGGACTCGCCGTTCAGGCTGAGGCCGCGCGCGGCCACGTAGCGGACCTGGCCGGGGTTGTTCCGCGCATGCAGCTCGAACAGCACATCCTCGAACGACTGGCCCGCGGCCAGGCGGTCCAGCGGATACTGTCGGGGCGGCACGGCATGGCGGTTGCGGTATTTCAGCGCATAGCGCTTGCGGTAGCCCGCCGGCGTGCCGCCCAGGTCCGCGGGCTTGGTCACGGCATGCAGCGCGAGCGCGCTGGCATTGGCCCATGCCACCGCGCCATCCGGCTCCAGCACGATGATGCCCTCGCTCAAACCGGCGATGATGTGCTGCAAGTGCTGGCGATGCGCCTGCGGCGCGGCGGGAGATGCGGTCACTGACCCCTCGTTCGGTCGGATGGGCAACGGCATCAAGAATGCAGGCGGGCGGCGGGACTGTCCAGTGGCCAAAAAGGACGATGCCCCCGATGGACGCCGGCGCGACCGGCGCCCGGCCTGGAAAACGAAAGATCAAAACGCAAGGCCAAAACAAAAGGCTCCGTGAAATAACGGAGCCTTGCGTCGGGTTTCGTGCGTTCCGGTGTCCGGCGGGCCGGACGGCGGGAAAGCTTGGCGGAGCGGACGGGGCTCGAACCCGCGACCCCCGGCGTGACAGGAACGGTATCGAAGTCAATGTTTATGCGGGTTTCGAGCCAAATCGTATTCCAAAAAGTGTCAAAAACGTGTCGATTTCATGCGGGTTTGCAGACTTTTATTCCAAATTTTCTGACTCGAAACCTTGGGCCCAGCCCTAGGCAGGCTCAAGTACGCGCATCTCAATGTGCAGTCCAGCGGCAGCGGCCATATTGACCAGTGCATCAAGACCAAAAACATTGATTTTTCCACGCATCAGGTCAGAGACGCGGGGCTGGGTCACGCCAAAAATCTTGGCGGCTTCGGCCTGGCTCATCTTGGCGTGGACTATGTGGTGCCTAAGCGCCGTCATCAGGGTTGAACGAAGCTTCATGTTTTCCGCGACTTCCTGGGTGTCTTCGATGGCATCCCAGATGCTGGCAAATCGTTGGTTGCTCATTTGCTTAGTTCCTGCAATAGGTCTCGATAACGTTTCGAGGCCAGATCTATATCCGCCTTGTTGGTTTTCTGCGTCTTTTTCTGAAAGCAGTGGATCACATAGACGGCATCGGCGAACTTGGCGATGTAGATGACCCTGAAAGCGCCCTCACTATCGTGAACGCGGATTTCTTTGACACCTTGGCCCACTACTTTCATAGGCTTCCAGTCGTCCGGCTCCCAACCGTTTTGCACCTGATCGATCTGGTAACCCGCTTCGCGCTTGGCAGAGGGCGGGAAGGCACGAAGATCATCAAGTGAGGTTCCGAGGAACTCGACAGGCTTGGATGGCAGCATGCGAGATTTATACAATATTTTGTATGTTCTGGCAAGCTCAATGCTATCTCTTTACTGTCGTAGCGGCTGCTGGCTCAAAGATAGGCAGGGAACGTTCTCTAAGGGGAAGCCCTTGGGAAAGAACCCGCTACCTATCGCAGGCATGTACGGGCCCAGAAACGTCGTTTTTTGTGCATCTGGAATACGTTTTGCGTTCCCCGGCTGAACCCGCACTAGCGACCGGCCGTTTTCGACCCTGAGCTGACAGTCGGGTGGCCATTAGCCATTCTTCCACTTGTTTCTGAGGCTCTTTATTAAGGAGCGTGGCTTGGCTTTTTTATTTTCAGGAGTGAACAAGCAAACACATCCGCGCGGTAGCCCAAATATTCTCTCTATCTCCGCTTGAATCGTCTTTATGGATGCATCACCCCGGGCAACCCTGAATCTAGTGCCAATGGATTTTCTTTCCTCCGATAAGCCCTTGTCGCCATAATCTGCACTTATTTCGAGTAACCACCTAAAAGGTCGCTTGCATAAAGCTTTACTCGGTTTGCTTATGCGATCAATTTTTACTTTATAGCCATCAAACTCAAGATCATAAGCAATTCTGGATTCAACGCGCCTCACATTAATAGAGTTCCAGCATTTCCATTCTTTTGATTTTGTCGACACCTCAACATAACAAGTCAGCGGTTTTTCCTCATGATAATGAAGCATTAATGAGTCGGAAAGATCCAACCTGCTTCGCTTTGATTCCGCAATAATTTTATTGTCAAAATCCAGACAGGTTATTTTTGAGTGTGGCGGCCATTGAATCATTTTTTCAACTACCAATTTATTTCTCCGTATTTAACAAATCTATAAGCTTCCGGCATTCCGATAGCCGGGATCCAGCTTACGGCCGCTTTTGGCCGTAATCAGACGTTCTAGGAACCCCTGGTACAGGTGCTTCTTGCGATCGGGCAGGCGTCGCCTCCCGCACCCGTCGACGATCATACACGTCCCGGATCATCCGTTCAGAAGAGTGCAGTGTCGCATCCATCACATCATCATGGCCCGAGGCCAGTTTGTCCGTGATACCCTTGGGGCGGCAATCCTGAAGGGAAAAGCGCTGGAAGGGCGCGTTCTCTTCATCTGCAAGTGTCTGTGCTTTCACCATGAGCTTGTGCAGCATGATTTTCCAGCCGCCTTTCGTGTATCGCTCCCCGGTGCAGGTTCCAAACACAAAGCACTCCTGCGACGGGTTTGGACCTCGCAAGGAAAGGGCCTCATCGACCGTGGCTTTGAGTTCGGCACTCCAATGTATCAAGCCCACAATGGGCACATCACTACGTCGGATCTTCCCCGCCTTCCAGGAGATGCCTTGCTCGTTGATTTGCTGCACCTGGAGCGCTCGGACTTCAACAGAGCGGCGTAGGCATAGCCAAGCCGTCTTCAATGCCAAGGCAACCACCAGGTATTGCCCGCCCATCTGTCGGCCAGCTCTGACCGCCAGATCCATCTCAATGTCCGTCACCAAACGCGCGGTACGTTTGGTTTTTGACTTCTTCACCCGGTCGAACGGGTTGTTGATCAGGATGCCAAGCGTGACGGCATACTCAAGGATGAGTCTAGCCAATGCGATTTCTTTGTTGCCCTTCGCGGAGCGACCCTTGCTTTGAGCGTCGCGCAGATAGGTGTACGCGTCAACCTTGGTCAGCGCTGTGACTCTTCTTCTGCCAAAGGCCCGAATGAGTTGCGCTACCTCCCTTTCGTTTTCTGTCAATGTGCTATCGGCCCGTTTTTCTGCTGAGTCCGGTGGCAGGGTCTTTTGCCAGTTGAGCCAGTGCTTGGCAACGGCAGAGAACGTTTTGCTGTGTAGGCAGTCTTGTTGATCCCCTGTAGCTCGATGTATTGCTTCCTCCCGAAGTGCAGCGATTTCTTCCTGGTCGGAAATGTGGCAGCTTAGGCGAAAGGCCCATGTGCCATTGGGGCGTTTGTAGCCGATGGAATAGATTCTTACCCCGTGCCTTTCATAGACGCGAGAAGGTAGGGAACCAGCTTGGTGCTGACCATGCATGAAATATCTCCCTGATTTGAGTGTGTTAATGGATTCAGGGCTTGTGGCGCCGAGCAGCGGGTGGGGGCGCTCTCTGATGGGAGGCGTTTGCGAAAAGGGCCGCTATGTTTCGCAGGCATGGCAGGGGCGTCTGAACGTCGCTCGTTGTGCTCCTGGAGAGGGTATTGCGAAATGCGCATTGCGCATCGCATAATGAGCGGAGTGTAATGCGCACCCATTCGGGTGCATAAATCAGTAGGGGAGAGGGGGTAAGAATACCGGCGGCATGGGCCGGTATTCTTTAAGGTGACCCAACTCGGAAAGCTAGGCCTGGCGCGGCTTTCCAGCCAGCCCGAAAGTCGGATAGTCCAAACTTTGGAACGAAAAACCCGACTTTGGAATATAAATCAAGACGAAAAAAAAGCACTTAAATTACGTAAGTGCTTGATTTTATTGCATTCTTGGCGGAGCGGACGGGACTCGAACCCGCGACCCCCGGCGTGACAGGCCGGTATTCTAACCAACTGAACTACCGCTCCGCAGCGGTTTTCTTTCGTACTGCTGTGTCACTTGCCAGCGAGCTGGCGTCCCCTAGGGGATTCGAACCCCTGTACTCACCGTGAAAGGGTGATGTCCTAGGCCTCTAGACGAAGGGGACCCGTACAGATACTGCTTTACTGCAATGCTTCTACAGAGGAGAAACTGGTGGAGGTAAGCGGGATCGAACCGCTGACCTCTTGCATGCCATGCAAGCGCTCTCCCAGCTGAGCTATACCCCCAGGAATCCCTGTGTCCGCCGAGGCGAAAACAAGGTCTCACACTCTATAAAAGCAAAAAGCCCCGAAAACGGAGCCTGGGCATGAGCACGGCAGCGAGTGCTTGGCGGAGCGGACGGGGCTCGAACCCGCGACCCCCGGCGTGACAGGCCGGTATTCTAACCAACTGAACTACCGCTCCGCAGCGGCGTATTTCACTACTGTGCGCATTTCCACATGACCGTGCCAGCGAGCTGGCGTCCCCTAGGGGATTCGAACCCCTGTACTCACCGTGAAAGGGTGATGTCCTAGGCCTCTAGACGAAGGGGACTTGGACTTGTCATGCGGATTACTGCTCTTTTTACTGCAACTTCGCTTTCGACTGGTGGAGGTAAGCGGGATCGAACCGCTGACCTCTTGCATGCCATGCAAGCGCTCTCCCAGCTGAGCTATACCCCCGTATCCCTAATCAGCCCCGATGCGCCTGGATTAAAAGCGGGCGATACTGCTTTCTGCCGCTTTTTCGTCCCTCGCAGCCGGTTTTGTTTAGTGCCGTTGGCGAAGAAACGAGATTATGCACGAACTGAATTTGGCGTGCAAGTCGTTTCATAAAAAAAGTTAAAAACCGGGGGCGGAGAAAAATATGGCGGGAAAGCCGCGGCACGGCGGCTCGCTGACGGGCATGGCGCTTGCGGCGCGGGCCGACAGGCGGGCCGCCGCCTGCGAGACCGCGCGCGGCGCTATGATTTCGGGCAGTCCCAGCAGCCGGCCGGGCCGGCGGGAGATAGACCAGCATGAACTCGCAGACCTCGTTTCCGACCCGTCCCCTGGGCGCGACCGGCATGTCCGTTACGCGGATCGGGCTGGGCGCCTGGGCCATGGGCGGCAATGGATGGGCGGTAGGCTGGGGCGCGCAGGACGACGCGGATTCCATCGCCGCCATCCGCCGCGCCGTGGACCGGGGCATCAACTGGATCGACACGGCGGCGGTGTACGGACTGGGTCATTCGGAGGAAATCGTGCGCCGGGCGCTGGCGCAGATGGCGCCTTCCGAACGGCCCTACGTCTTCACCAAATGCGGCCTCGCCTGGTCGGAGGAGCAGCCGCTGGCCATGCCGCGCCGCACGGGCGCGCCGCCGGCATCCGGCGCGAGCTGGAGCATTCGCTGCGCCGGCTGGGCGTGGAGCGCATCGACCTCTACCAGATGCACTGGCCGGCCGGCGACGGCACGCCGCTGGAGGCTTACTGGGAGACGCTGCTCGATCTCAGGCGCGAAGGCAAGGTGAGGGCGGTGGGCCTGTCCAACCACAACCTGGCCCAATTGCAGGCCGCCGAGGCGCTGGGGCACGTGGACACGCTGCAGCCGCCGTTTTCAGCCATCCAGCGCGAGGCGGCGGCCGACCTCATCCCCTGGTGCGCGGCGCACGGCACGGGCGTCATCGTCTACAGCCCCATGCAGTCGGGGTTGCTGACGGGCGGGTTCAGCGCCGCGCGCGCCGCGGCCCTGCCCCAGGACGACTGGCGCAGCCGCAACGCCGAATTCCAGAGCCCCCGGCTCGAAAGAAACCTGGCGCTGGCCGAAGCCCTCAAGCCGGTGGCGGAGCGGCACGGCGCCACGGTGGCTTCGGTGGCGGCGGCCTGGACCCTGGC